>CAMVNV010000095.1 GCA_947168935.1 uncultured Butyrivibrio sp.
GGTATCATCATCGCTGATACTAAGTTCGAGTTTGGTCTTGATGAAAACGGCGAAGTTGTTCTTGCAGACGAAATGCTCACACCTGATTCAAGCCGTTTCTGGCCTCTTGAAGGATATGAAGCAGGTCACTCACAGCCTTCATTTGATAAGCAGTTCGTACGTGACTGGCTCAAGGCTAACCCAGAGAGCGACTACAACCTTCCTCAGGATGTAATTGACAAGACAATCGAGAAATACAAAGAGGCTTACAAACTCCTTACAGGCAAGGATCTTGAAGCTTAAAGTTTTCTAACGATCAAACACCCGCCATTTGGCGGGTGTTTTTTATTCGACCGACTTAAGGCTCTCAACCATATCTATCTTTTGAATAGAAAAATGTGCAATGATATTTACAAAGAGTGAAAATCCTGCTGTAAGTCCCGCTGCAAGCAGATAACTTCTAAGTGATACACTTCTTCCAAACATCATGTAGTTGTTTTCAACTGTAGACATAAGCCATACAAGCAGGTATTTCCCTGCTACAAGTCCAAACAACAATCCCACCAGCGTCATAACAGTATTTTCCCTGTAAATATAATTGGTAGTCTCCTTATCAGTAAATCCAAGGACTTTTAGGGTTGCAAGCTCTCTGACTCTTTCAGATATATTGATGTTGGTCAGGTTATAAAGGACTATAAAAGCAAGGGCAGCTGCTGCCACTATGATAATTCCAACCGCCACGTTCACAGCACTTAGTGAATCTCTAAATCTGTCCACAACAGAATTGATCCTTGTATAAGAAGATGAGCCATCCATGGCAACAAGGCTTGAAGAAAGGTCATCAATCTGCTTGTCTGTTGCATTGTCTGTGTACCTGATAATAAACCTGTTATTCTGAAGGTTATCTTCAGTTATGGCATCAAGGTCATCAAAATCCATGTAAATATAGTTATATACGTAGTTCTCAACTATATCAGCAACTTCAATGCTTATCACCGTATCATCAGACATTGTGATCTCTACAACGTCACCCTTTTTTAGGCCATTAATATCTGCCAGTTTTTCTGTAAAAAGAGCTTTCAGGCGCGCGCCAGCCTTGTCTGCAGTTCCTTTAGGTATTGTAACCTTATCAGATTCGTTTCTATGCGCTATTGAAACAAAATTTGCAAATGCATCATAGTCTTTGACAGCAATCAGATATGTTCCAATCGGATTGTCTTCTCCAAAAGCATATGAAGGAGAATCTGTAAAGATAGCCATATGATCAGCTACTATCGTTGAGTCTTCTATCATCTTATCTATAGCCTCTATCTGACTATCTTCTGCATCCGAGTCCACATCAAGATAAGCGTCATAATGGGTCACGTCCACAAACTGCTTGTCTATGACAGTATAAAGAGAGTCATAAAGACCTAGTCCCACTACCAAAAGGGCTGTACATCCGGCTATTCCTATAACAGTCATCCAGAACCTTTGCTTATATCTGAAAAGATTCCTGTAGGATACTTTTGAAGTGAACTTGAGCCTGTTCCATATAAAGCCTATTTTTTCCAAAAATACTCTCTTACCAGCCTTGGGAGCGCGTGGTCTCATAAGGGTTGCAGGACGGGCCTGAAGTTCAACCCTGCTTGAAAGATAGGCTGTACCTGTAACAGCCAGGACTGCTATTCCTACTGAGAAAAGATATATCTTGGGCTGCAAGACGATCTGAAAATCCGGAAGTGTATACTGTCCCTTCCACGCTTCGAAACATAGAATAGGAAGGAGTATATTACCCCAGATAAGACCAATGATTCCGCCGGTAAAGCTTGCAAGAAATGCATAGCCAATATATTTAATTGATATCATGCTGTAGCCATAACCAAGAGCCTTTAATGCTCCTATCTCGCCCCTGTGGTCTTCAACCATCCTGGTCATGGAAGTAAGGCAGGAAAGTGCTGCTACAAGATAGAAGATAACAGGAAATACATTAGCAAGATCACCCATCTTCTCTGCATCCTGCTTATAGCTCATATATCCTGTATTGGCGCTTCTTGAAAGGACATAAGACTTGCCCGTATCCATATCGTCAATATCTTTCTGAGCATCATCTATTTTATCCTGTGCATCAGCGATTTCCAGCTTTCCATCTTCGACTTCTTCCTTTGCATCGTCAATTTCCTTCTGGGCCTTGTCTATCTCTTCCTGGGCATCGTCGATTTCTGCCTGCTTTTCATCAATTTCGTTTTGCATCTCGTCAAACTGTGCCTGAGGGTAATAAGCACTGCCTATCATGCTGCTATAGGCTTCTTTTGCACTTTCAAGCTCTTTTCTTGCATCAGACAGCTGCGAATTGGCATCATCTATCTGAGCCTGATTGTCATCGACTTCTTTCTGCGCATCATCTATTTCTTTTTGTGCTTCATCTATATCATCCTGCGCATCCTTAAGTTTATCCTTAGCTTCATCAAGGTTGTCCTGAGCCTTATCATGAAGATAATCATATCTTGACTTTACAAGGCCATCAGCAAAGTCCTCCATGCTTTTTGCAAAGTCCTTGGTATAGTCTTCGTATTCGGAAGTGTATGCCTCCATATCCTGAGTTTTATCAAGAATGAGGTATATTGCCGTATAATAGTCCCAGTCAAATTCACTCTCCGGAACATAAATAAATGCTGAGATCGTTCCTGTACCCACGCTTGATGTACCTCTGTCTACAGATACGTATAAAGGGCTGTCTGCTATTCCTACTATAGTATAGGTATAGTCGTTAAGACTGGTTGAGGCCAATTCTATATCTGTATCAACATCAATTTCTTCAACTATCTCATCGTCATCTTCCGCTATCTCATCGTCTTCTAATATCTCATCGTCATTGTCTGTTATTTCATCTTCTAATATCTCATCGTCATCTTCTGTATCTTTTTTAGAATCTGCATCCTTATCAGAATCCGAATCTGTATCTTCTTCCTCATCATTATCAGGATCATTTAATGTGATAACATCCCCCACCTTAAGGCCAAGATCATCCACAAGAAGAGAGTCGATAACGCATTCGCCGTTTTTAGAAGGCAGCCTTCCTTCTTTAAGATACAAAAGATTGACTTTTTCAGGCATGGAAAATACAGATACTACAAGATTATCAATCTGCAGATCTGTCTGTCTTGACCCTTCAGCCCACAGTACACCTTCGTAAGAAGACACCTTTTCAAGGTCTTCTTCCATAAATCCAAGTGTGGATATAAGGCGGATGTCCATAAGCTTTTGTTCTTCATAATACTTTGATGCCGTATACTTCATATCAGGAGATGTGGTACGAAGTCCTGACAAAAAAGCTACTGCAAGCATTACAAGAAGAAGGAGCGATATGAATCTTTTCCTTGATTTTTGAATAGCTCTAAGAGCATCAGTTATAATTACCATTCAATATCCTCGATATCAGTAGGATGTGGATTTTCATCAATTTTGTCGGCCTTACCGTTTCTGATGTGAATAACGCGGTCGGCCATTGGACATATGGCTGAGTTATGGGTTATTACAACAACTGTGATTCCCTTTTTCCTGGCCATATCCTGAAGTATCTTAAGGATCTGCTTACCTGTAACATAGTCAAGAGCTCCTGTTGGCTCGTCGCACAAAAGAATCTTTGGGTTCTTGGCAATAGCTCTCGCTATAGCTACCCTTTGCTGCTCGCCGCCTGATAATTGGGCAGGGAAGTTATTAACTCTGTGAGACAGGCCTACTATATCAAGCGCTTCCAGTGCATCCATGGGGTCTTTACAGATCTGAGCCGCAAGCTCAACATTTTCCTTGGCAGTAAGGTTCTGGATAAGGTTATAGAACTGGAATACAAAGCCTATATCATACCTTCTGTACATAGTAAGCTGTCTTCTGTTAAAATCGCTCACAAGTACGTCGTCAACAACTATTGTCCCTGACGTGCATACATCCATTCCTCCAAGCATGTTAAGAACAGTTGTCTTACCTGCACCGGAGGGTCCTACTATAATAGTGAATTTACCCTTATCTATAGTAAAATCAGCTCCATCAACAGCTTTGATAGGAACTTCGCCCATGTTGTACTGCTTAACAACATTTTCAAACCTTATATAACTGTTATCCATTACGTATTCCCTTTCTGAATGATCGTAAGATAATCCTCTTCTATTTTCGGTTTATATAGTGTTTTTTATAACATTCCCAAATCATAATTTCCCTGATTTTTATTTCTAAATACAGTCATCGAATAATGCCATTTCTTTGACTTTTCATAGTGGTTCAGCATATTTTTACAGGCTTTAACAGGCTTATATCCAGGCTTATTCTTTTATCTTTTTTCTACTAAATTTTTTCCATAAAATTCCTTAATTAGAGCCTGTTTTTATGCAACTATACGAAATATTAATTTTGTAGATACGTTTGCCCCTTTTCATGTTATTATTGTCATGGCAAAAGTTTGACCGAATGTTCAAACTATAAATACAAACGGGAAGCAGATCCCTATTTTTATTTAAGGAAAGAGGCATACATGGGTGGTTTTTTCGGATTAGCATCACACAGCGATGCAGTTTTTGATCTTTTCTATGGAACAGATTATCATTCCCATCTGGGAACAAGACGCGCAGGCCTTGCTGTATATGACAGTGAAAAGGGTTTTGACCGCGCAATTCACAACATCGAATCTTCAAATTTCCGTCCGAAATTTGACAAAGATATCCTTAATATGAAAGGAAATCTTGGAATTGGCTGTATTTCAGACTTTGAACCTCAGCCTCTCATCGTTCGTTCCCATCATGGAACCTATGCAATCACAACAGTAGGTAGAATCAATAACGTAGACGAGCTTACAGACAAGTTATTTGCAAATAACCGTTCTCACTTCCTTGAAATGAGCGGCGGTGATGTTAATCCTACAGAGCTTGTAGCTTCTCTTATCAACCAGCAGGATACGATCGTAGATGGTATCCGTTATGCTCAGGATATGATCAAGGGTTCTATTACTCTCCTTCTTATGACTAAAGACGGAATCTATGCAGCCCGCGATAAGTTTGGTCGTACTCCTGTTCAGATCGGTCACAAAGATGAAGCTTACTGTGCATGTTTTGAAAGCTTTTCATATCTTAACCTTGGATATGAGCCATATAAAGAACTTGGACCAGGAGAAGTTGTCTTCATGACAGCTGATGGTGTAGAAACTCTTGTAGCACCTCAAAAGGAAATGAAGATATGTACCTTCCTTTGGATTTACTACGGTTTTCCTGCAGCATCCTATGAAGGTCTTAATGTTGAACAGGCAAGATACAACTGCGGTTTCAAGCTTGCAGAAAGAGATATGAAGCGTGAAAACGTTCATCCTGATCTCATTGCAGGTGTTCCGGATTCAGGTGTTGCTCACGCTATTGGCTACTCTAACAGATCCGGTGTTCCTTACGGACGTCCTTTTGTAAAGTACACACCTACATGGCCGAGATCCTTTATGCCTACTATCCAGTCAAGGCGTAATCTCATCGCCAAGATGAAGCTTATTCCGATCCAGGATCTTATTAAAGATAAGAAGCTTCTCCTTATTGATGACTCAATCGTAAGAGGAACTCAGCTTCGTGAGACTACAGAATATCTGTACGACAAGGGGGCAAAAGAGGTACATATCCGTCCTGCATGTCCTCCGCTTGTATTCGGATGTCCTTACATCAGTTTCTCAAGATCCAATTCTGACAGAGAGCTCATCACAAGACGAGTTATCGAGCAGCTCGAAGGATGCGCTAATCCTTCAAGAGAAACTCTTGATAAATATACTGATCCTGATTCAGAACAGTATGCAGCAATGCTTGAAGAAATCAGAAAGCAGCTTAACTTCACAACACTTCACTATCACAGACTTGATGATATGATCGAAGGACTTGGAATCGAGCCATGCAAGCTCTGCACATACTGTTGGAACGGACAGGGCTGATATATCGCCTATACCGGATAAGGGCAGTTAATAAAAGCTTTTGGGGACATGAAAATTATATAAAATTCAAGGCATAATAGATGGAGATTTATATTCCTAGGGTTTGAAACTCGCTACGCTCAAACAGTCAAACCCTAAGCAGGAATATAAAACTCCATCTATTAAGCTCTTGAATTTAATATAATTTTCAAAGCCCCCAAAAGCTTTTATTAACTGCCCTTATCCGGTATATTCATGATATTTATTATATATAAATAATATAAAACTTCCTTACCCATATTTTATGAATAAGGAAGTTCTAATTTTTTTATCAATTCGCGTGATATAGTGGAAGCTTTTTGAGATCTTCAATCTTAACAGGCTTTGAGTAGTAGTAACCCTGGAAGGAATCTGCGGGGAACTTGTCTCTTACGAAACCGAGCATCTCTGCGTTCTCGATACCTGTAAGGGCAACATGTACGTTCATGTTGTGAGCGAAGCCTGACATTGCTTCTACTATGTATTGGTTAACAAGGTTCTTGTCTATGTCTCTTAAGAATCTTCTGTCAACCTTGATAAGGTCGATCGGAAGGAGTCTAAGAAGATCAAGTGAACTGAAATCTTCTACATCAAGAGCTATCTGGCTTCCGAGTGACTTCATAAAGTCTACCTGGCTCTTAAGGTGCTCTCTACTCATGTCACGGCAGCGTTTTGTAAGTTCAAGCGTAAGATTCTTTACAGGGAATCTTGTACGTCTTAAGAGTTCCATGAGAGATGTTCTGAACTCACTTCTTTCAAGCTGCATGAACGTAAGGTTTATGTTGAGCATGAAATCAGGGAATACTGCTACGATTCCTCTTGTTTCATTAAATGCCTGTTCAAGGATCCAGTTACCAAGTTCGAAGAATACGCTATCATTTTCCAAAAGAGGAATAAAGGTATCAGGCATTACTTCGCCATACTTCTCGCTCTTCCAACGTATAAGAACCTCTGCACCTATCATGTGATTATCTTTTGAAGATACGATAGGCTGATAAACGAGATAGAAGCCTTCGCATCTGTTCATGATATCTGCACGGATCGCATCAAGAAGCTCGATACGTCTTGCGTTCTGTTCCTGATGTTCGTTATGGTATACAACAAGTCCGCCATGATTGATATCCTTGGATACATCAAGAGCATATTTAGCACTTGTATATATGGTATGCTCATCAAGAGCAAAGTTCTCAACAACTACGATACCACCGGCGATGCTTACAGGAACTCTTGTACCTGCAACATAGAAGGCTGTCTTAAGCTGCTCACGCATTCTGGAATAAAGGCGTCTTACCTCATCAAGAGAAAGAGAACCTGTTACAGCAACAAGGCTGGTTCCGTCTCCTCTGTATATCTTTCCATCATTTTTTACAAGATTGGAAAACAGTTCTGCCTGTGCTCTTAACAGCTGATTACCAAAAGAATAACCGTATGTACGGTTAATATCATCAAATCTTATGGTATCGATTATGAGAACAACAGATTTCTGTTTACGATCACGTCTTTGACGAAGCTCATTAAAGAGCTGATACTGATTGTCTGTATCAGTGATCGGATCTCTGTTAGAAACTATTCCGTGATTGGTGATGAAGAATGCAAGATAGGCAGGTCTTCCTGAATAATCCTTGATTATTGTTCCTTTACTGGAGCAGGCAACGTATTCACCATTCTTGTCCATGGCACGATATTCCATGGGAGCTTCCTGATTAATACCTGCTATCATTGCTGTGATACGCTGTTCATAGTTCTTACGGTCATCCGGATGAATGCGCTTATGCCAGTCGTCATCAGCATTCTCTATATATTCTCCTGAGAGTCCAAAGAATTCTACAGCGTTGGTAGACCACCTTGCATAGTGGTTGAAGATATCATACACAACAGCATATCGGCTCTTAGATACAACAACAAAGGTATCAAATATCCTGCTTATTGTGTCATTAAGTCCGGTCCTGGCCATATTTCCTCCCTATACGGCATTTTATGCACTCCCCAGCCGTACAAAAACTAGATATATTTTTGGAACACGCTTTTAAATATAATATCGCATTTATATTTTATGCCATTACAGACAAAAATGCCATTATTTTAGATAATTTCGTTCAAATTCTACATTTTGCCCTATTTCTGTTACAACATTCCGTCACGCTTCTCACAAGTAGCCCAAATTGCCGTGCCTTTACTTTTGGATTTTTTTCGCTTATTATTAGTAAAAATAGTTTTATTTCAGGAGGAGTACAATGGCAGAGCCAATTATTGAATCAGGCGCATCTCTTACATCAAAAGGAAATCTTGTATTCAAGGAGACAACACGTCTGCGTTTTTTTGGTATTCCGTGGCCTTTCACACATTATCAGATCTACGAAAATGACCTTGTTGTAATCAAAGGTCTTCTTAATCTTAATGAGGATGACTGCTATCTGTATAAGATTGCTGACGTTAACATAAAGCGCACACTCTTACAGAGAATTTTCGGACTTTCAACTATCACCTGTTTCGTTGCATCAGATGCTTCGGGCGATCAGATTGAGCTTAAGAATATCAAACACGGAAGAGAGATCAAAGATTTCCTTCTTTCACAGTCAGAAGCCTGCAGACTTCGTCGCAGAACTGTTACAACTCAGAACTTAAGCTACCATGATGGCCCTCATCACTTTGATGATGCACCCGGCGTAGATCTTAATCATGATGGAATACCGGATGAATTTCAGCATTGAATATTAAAAAAATAGTATCGATACTATTGATAATATCATTAAAAATCTAAAAAAACGCAAAACAAAGCCAATGCTTTTATTTCGAAGGCATTGGCTTTATATTTTGCTCATAACATTATCCAATTCTTGTAGAAATAAATACGGCTTCTCTTTTAGCCTCTTCATCATCAGGATAAAGAGAAAGATAAGTATTCATAAGAGCATTGGCAGATTCAAAATCTCCTGTATACTCATATGCCGTGATCTCATTTCGAAGAAGTGCCTTGTTTTCATTAGGATCATCAAGGGCTAGTCCTGCTTCAAAATCACTTATCGCCATATTATAGTAGCTGACATCATTGTAAGCTACAGCCATCTGCATTTCGCAAAGGCCAAGCCTGTTATAGATTTCAGCATGATCACCATTTTCTTCAAGATATGATCGGTATACGCTTATCGCATAGTTAAAATCACCCTGTTTTTCGCCTGTCTGACCCAAAAGGAGGATGATAGGGGATTTATTAGTCTCACTCTTTTCGTTTCTTGCAAGCTCGAGGTAGTTTTGAGCTTGTGCATTGTTTCCAAGATAGAAAGAAATCTGCCCAAGTTCATAATTGGTCATATGGTCTGGATCCCATACACCTTGAAGAATCTCAAGACCCTCTTCTTCATATCCATTAGCTGCAAGTAATTGATATATCTCAATTATCCTATTGTAGCCCTTGGAATCAAGCTTCATGACGGTACGGAAATCTTCCATAGCCTGGTCATGACTTCCCTGTTCAAGGTAACAGACTCCACGCATATATATAGCATTCTTATCATTTGATCTAAGGTTAAGAATAGCATTATATACATTTACAGCATCTGCGTAGTCACCGTTCAGATAATAAGCCTTGGCAAGATAGAAATTGGTATCAAAATCAACGTCATGTATGATGCCATTGCCTGATGAAAGAGATGTCTTAAAATATTCAATTGCCTGATCATAGTCGCCAAGTTCAAGACTACAGATTCCAAGTGCTCTGTAACAGTCATGCTCACTGGCTCCTTTTTCAAGAGCTTTCTCCAGTGTATCTTTGGCGTTAGCATAATCATGATCCTGAATATATTTAATTCCTGATTCAAGAAGATTATCTGTTTCCGATGATGAACAGCCACTTAAAGCCATCATCATAGCCAGTCCCATAACAAGCAGAAGTTTCTTTTGTCCCCTCATCCTGAGCATTCCCCCGAGTATTATTGACAGTCACCACATAGGTTATTTAAGGTACGCAATGATCTCAACTTCGCAAAGTACGTTCTTAGGAAGCTGTTTAACTGCAACGCAGCTTCTTGCAGGCTTACCTGTGAAGTACTTCTCATAAACTCCGTTAAATTCAGCAAAGTCTCCCATATCAGCAAGGAAACAGCTTGTCTTAACAACATGCTCATAATCAGTTCCTGCAGCCTTTAAGATCTCGCCGATATTACGGCATACAAGATCTGTCTGTGCTTTGATGTCTTCGCCTTCAATCTCACCTGTTGCTGGATTGATCGGAATCTGACCTGAAGCATAAAGAAAATCACCGGCGATAATGCCCTGTGAATATGGTCCGATAGCAGCCGGAGCTTTGTCTGTAGATACTTTTTTCATAAAAACTTCCTCCTTAATAATGCTTAACTTTGATATTAATTCAAAAAACGGATTTATTCTCCTGTTCTTCAAATACTGCTGTAACGTAGAAGCCTCTTGAATTCTCTTCTACCTTGGTGACCTTACCTTCTCTAGCAAGCATCCTCTGATTAAAAGGATAGTTACCGCTCATGGCAAGAGCAGGGTCGATCGTATAATAATAATTACTTGGAAGAACGCCCTCTGTAACAGTAATACTGTCCCCTTCTTTTAAAAGCCCGGGGCGTTCCATCTTGAATTCCATTACTCGTTCCATAATAGTTCTCTATTCATCCAGATTATTGATCTCTGCGATCTTGGTCTCTGCATTACTTGCATACTTGGTATCAGGGAATAAGGATTTTACATCATTGTAAGCCTTTTTGGCTTTATCGTAATCTCCGTTTTCATAATATGCATTACCAAGGAAATACAGAGCCGGCTCATTGGTATTGTCATAATAGAATGACTTATAAAGAGCATCTATAGCAGTATCGTATTCCTGAGATGTATATGCATTATATCCAAGCTTGTAGTAATAACTGCTAAGTGATGGTCCGACCAGTTCCATCATAGTACTGTAGAGATTTTTGAAATCTTCTGAAGCTGAACTGCTAAGCTCATCCATCTCAACAAGGTCCATATGTTCAGCTATACTTTTTATATCATTTGGTGTCTTTACATATATATCAACAGCCACCATAAGCTCGTTCATAGCTTCAACTATAACGTCTTTTTCTGAATATGAATCTATGGAAGCCTGAAGAGCTTCGATCTGCTCATTAAGATCATCAACATTGTTCTTTTCTTCCTGAAGAAGTGATGACTTAAGGTCACCTTCCTCGCTTATAGCTGCGATTCTTTCACTTGCTTCATCATTGACTTTCTGAATCTTGGCAGGAAGGATGAGAAATACACCTGCAAGAAGGCCAAGAGCAAGTCCTATAAGTACACTTATCAAAGAAACTGTGCCTTTGGGCTGCATGCTGTGTACAGGCTGTATAATAGTATCATTACCACTTCTGTATTCAATAACATCGCCGGCTTCAGTTCTTTCTTTTACCGTCTTATCATCGTCATCATCCGGAGAAAGCATCTTTTCTGCTTCCTGAAGATAAAAACGAGTCTTGGTACTTCCGTTATCTATACGCAGAGCTCTTGATAGCTCTTTTTTAGCTTTTGAATATGAACCGTTATTAAGGTACAAAAGTCCAAGAAGCTGGTGTGCAGCAAGGAAATTCGGATTGGACTGAAGTATCTTTTTAAGCTGTATTACTGCAAGGTCAAGACTGCCTTCTTCGCAGTATCTTAGTGCCACGTTGTATTTTCTGACTGACTGATTCACAACATCAAGGTGAGTTGGATTATTACGAAGCTCCTCCATATAATCATCTGCGTTATTATCAGTAGTCTGAAGGTTCTTGCTTATAACCCATTCACACAGAGCCGGAACCACTTCACCGATCTCGTAATATACAAGTCCCAGAAGGTTTCTTGCCTCTATGTTGTTCTTATTCAGTTTTATACTGTGCTGAAGAGAATTAATCGCACCGGAAAGGTTCCTGACGGTAGCCTTTTGAAGACCATCATTATAATAAACGTTGGAAAGGCTGATAACCTTTTTGTACAAGGCTACATTCTCACCACATTCCGGACAGAACTCGCTCTCAGTCAGCGTACTTCCGCATCTGTAGCAAATCATATTGTGCCTCGTCCACCTTTAGATTTTTTAGGAGCAGTCTCTGCTTCCTTCATAAGTTTAACAAGGATATCCGCCATATCATCGAGGTCCTGATTATGAATCAGTTCTTCAGCATCTACAATTTCCAGACTAGGACGAAATTTTTTGAGTTCTTCTTCGAAATTTATCATAGCTTGTTATTCACTCTTTTCCCTGAGCTGACCGGCCAAATATAAGGAACCGGCCGCAAAGATAAGATCATTATCCTGTTTAATTGAATCAATGTAATCGGTTGCTCTATCAACGCTGTCATAAAAAGATACATTGTCAAAAGAGGAAAATGCATCCTTGAGACTTTCAAGATCAAGTGACCTGCCAGTTCTAAGGCACGTAACTGCGATCTTATCAAATATCTTACTGTCTTCGATCATGGAAGCCATCTTAATGTACTGCTTATCAGAAACAGCGCCAAACAAAAGAATCTTACGGCCTTTGCTTTCAATTTCTCCAGCGCTTTTTAAAAATGCTTCTATTCCATCAGTGTTGTGCGCTCCATCGACTATAAATCCAGGCCTTATCTCTTCCATTCTGCATGGCCAGAGAGCATTAAAAAGACCCTTTTTAATATCATCTGGAGAAATACTCATCCCCCCAGGATTACTAAGTTCTTCGATGCAGCTTATGGCTAGCGCAGCGTTCTGCGTCTGATAATTTGCAGCTGAGCGCAGACATAGTCCAACATAATTATAATACTCAGAATCAAAGCAAAAATCAATGTGCTTATTGCCATCGCCTTCTTCCAAAAGCTCTACATTACTGATGTTTGCTTCAGTTATACAGCGGATCTTGGCATTCATTTTAGTGGCAGTATCTGTTATAACCTTTGTGGTTTCTTGTCTCTTATCCCAAAAGATAACAGGTACGTTTTCTTTGATGATCCCAGCCTTGTGAGATGCGATCTCTTCGTAGGTATTTCCAAGATACTGCATGTGATCAAAGCCAATCTCTGTAATTATGCATACAAGAGGCTTTTCTATAGTATTTGTAACATCGAGAAGGCCGCCAAGTCCTGTTTCAAGTATAAGATAGTCTATATTGCTGTCTTTATATATATCCATAGCCATAAAAAACAGATATTCAAAATATGAGGGAAAAAAGTTATTTTCACCTTCTTCTGTCTTTTGATAGCTTTCAATTTCATCAAGTATTTTCAAAAAAGATGTGATAAAAATGTCATCTGAAATGTCCTTGCCATCAAGCTGGAAGCGTTCCGTAATCTTCACAAGATGAGGCGATGTAAACATACCGGCATGAAAGCCTGCCTGCACAAGAATGGATGAAATAAAGTTACAAACAGAGCCTTTACCGTTTGTTCCTGCAACATGGATTATCTTCATGTTCCTGTCAGGTCTTCCCATAAATTCCAAGAAAGATGCGTTCTCACTTACAGAATGTTTCCTTGTTAATGAAGGAAGCATGTTAAGGAAGTCATCGCATGCGCTAAGACTGAGTCTGTTTTCTTTATGTATATTTTTTATATTAAGAATATTTTCTGTCAGATTGTTAGTTGTCATGTTTTTTCTCTGATCATTATCTATGATCTATTTCAAAGGATAAATTATCACAATATTACGATCGGGATATTGCGTTTCGTCATATTAATAATATATCCGCAGGTATATTATTTGTACCTGCGGATATATATGTTTTCACATTACATCCCTCAATATAAAAGGGATATGCGGATTATATTACTTATTTAACTGCTCAAGTCTTTCAACGATCTGGTCGTACTGCTGCTGGTATTTAGCCTGCTTCTCTTTTTCCTCAGCAATCTTAGCTTCAGGAGCCTTGGAAAGGAACTTCTCGTTAGAAAGCATAGCCTTAGATCTCTTAAGCTCGCCTTCAAGCTTGCCCTTTTCCTTGTTAAGACGCTCGATCTCTGCCTTGATATCTACAAGCTCTGCAAATGGGATGTAGATATTACAGCCTGGAAGAACTACAGAAACAGCATCATCAGCTATTCCTTCCTTATCCTTCTGACATACTGATTCGTTAGCATATGCAAGTGACTCGAAGAAGAGCTTACCTGTTCTGAAGATATCAAGCATTTCGTCATTATCAGATACTACGAATACCTTAGCTTTACGGCTAGGAGCAACGTTCATCTGAGTTCTTACGTTACGGATACCACGAACAGCTTCTTTGATAGTCTCAATGCTCTTTTCATCATCAGCAAAGTTCCACTCATCCTTGTATACAGGCCATGAAGAGATCATGATAGACTCTTCCTCATCCTGCATAGTGCAGAAGATCTCTTCTGTAATGAATGGCATGAAAGGATGAAGGAGTTTCAAGCTGTCAATAAGAACTGTCTGAAGTGTCCACATTGCAGCATCTCTTGATACCTTGTTGTCTGAGTTGTAGAGTCTTGGCTTAACCATCTCAATGTACCAGTCACAGAACTCTTCCCAGATGAAGTCGTAAACCTTCTGAACTGCAATACCCATCTCGAACTTGTCCATGTTCTCAGTGATCTCTTTGATGGTATTGTTGAGCTTAGAAAGGATCCAGTGATCAACTGGCTCAAGTCCAGCAGGTGCAGGCTTATTGATAGCGCTCTCTTCATCTTCGCCCATGTTCATCATGATGAAACGTGAAGCATTCCATACCTTATTAGCGAAGTTTCTGCTGTTCTCCACACGCTCGATGTAGAAACGCATATCGTTACCAGGTGCATTACCTGTAATAAGTGTAAGACGAAGGGCATCAGCACCGTACTGATCGATGATCTCAAGAGGATCAATACCATTACCAAGAGATTTACTCATCTTACGACCCTGTGAATCTCTTACAAGACCATGGAAAAGAACTGTCTTGAATGGCTTTTCACCCATCTGCTCAAATCCTGAGAATATCATTCTGATAACCCAGAAGAAGATGATGTCATATCCTGTTACAAGTACATCTGT
>CAMVNV010000096.1 GCA_947168935.1 uncultured Butyrivibrio sp.
TAAGTTATCAATGTGCATTTTTAGGGTGTTTCTATACTTTTGACACCCACATCATTTAATAATTTGAATTCTTTTAATAATAGAACATATGTTATAGAATAAAAGGACATACGGGTCAAAAGTCATTTCGTTTCTAACTTACTCGAAATTAAAAAAATAACCCGCCAAACATATACAAAGCATCAACAAGTTCATATTTGTATGATGTATTGAGGATTAAAAGAAAGAAGAAAAATATGAAAGCCAAATACTTATTAATTACACTTGCAACAACTATTCTTGTCACAGGCTGTGGTAAGACTCTTGGCGATCCGGGAAGCTCTTTATATGGATCAGATGGAGCTTCTTTAGATCAACCTGATGATCAAACCACAGAAGTAAATGAAGATGCTTCCTCCTATGCAAACATGCCTGAAGAAGCCATTACAGATGAAGAAAAAAAGGAATTCACTACCTTATTCCTGAGTTTTGAATATGCGGGATTTCTCACAAGTCCCTTTAACGACACTTCTGAGCTTGATTGGGATGATGTACTGGAACACGGCGCTGATATACAAACTTCTGAATTTGGCGAAAATGAGGTTGAGCTGTATTTGGATACAACTAACCAGAGTCAGTTATTTGGTACTCTTTTTAAGATTTCAAGAAATGATCTTGAAGAATACTCCAAATCTCATGCGGGAATAGATTTTAATCCAAGCTCTGACTCTTTTCACTGGACATATATAGAAGAGACTGATTCCTATTACAGAGAACAATATGAATTCGAACTTTCCTATGAATTCGAATGTATTGAAGGAATCAAACAGGGAAATCTTTATACTCTCAAATTCCGTAATACTATGGCCGTCTACAATTACGGCTATGATGCAGACAGAGTTTTAAAGCTTATTAAAGATGGCGATAATATTACTGTTATATCTAACGAAATATTGTGGGAGGATAACTGCGACCAAAGCCAGACCTTTGATATAGAACTTAATCCCGACGACGGTCCGGTTCGTTTCATCACCTACAATGTAGATTCTGCTTACGGCGTAGAATTTGTTATTGTTAAAGATAAAAAGCTTGATCATTCTCTTAGCTCATATATCAATGATGGTGATAACTGGGGATATCTGACAAGTGTATCTGCTATCAGTTTTTTTGACTTCAACGCTGATAACGTTAAAGATATCGTTGTTATCGGTTCCTCTGATTACGGAACAAAGGTGATATTGTACCAGTCTGTAAATGGAGACAGCTATGAAAGTTTTTATTATCTTCCTGAAAAGATTGAAGAAGCCTATGGGGATAGTGTCACGATAGATCAGGTTAAAACATATCTTATGGGCGAAAACAAAGACTGCGTATATAACTCCTATCAGGAAGCTTATGCACAGATTGCCAGACTTTACAATCTGGAAAAAGAAAATAACACCTATGATCTCATCTATTTTGATAATGATGATATTCCGGAACTTGTAGTTGGAGAATTTGGTTACGATGTATATTTATTCTCATACAAAAACGGTCACGCCGTATGCTATATGTTAGGCTGGCCTTACGGCATAATGGGTAATACCGGATACTACTATTCTCCTAAAAACAGCCTGATCCACAATTCAGATTACGACTATGCCGGTGCTGTTCAATACGATAGCTACTATACAAATGTGTCAGATGATTCTGAGGTCAAAGCAATATGCAGTTCAATGTATGTATGGTATGAAGATGCCGATGGAGATGGCTATCCTTCAGAAGAGGAACTTGAATCATGTAATTATGAAACCATCTACGAAGAAGGTTATTTTGATGACTCTGACCAATGCAGAAGCGCCGATGAGATCAAAAAGCTGATAGAAAGCTATAACCAGTACGCCTATGAAGAAATATGCGGTGAACTAAGCTTATCTGAATTACTAAATCAGTTAGGATTTTAAACATAATAAAACCTCTAAATCCATGAAGCACTTCTGGATTTAGAGGTATTTTATTGTTCAAGTTCATTTGGCCATTGGTACTTTACTTTGGCATCTAACCATACCTATGACATCTGAGACGCCCAACTACTACTTAGGATCAAACATACCTATAACATCTGAAACGCTCATCTCCTGCTTGGGTTCAAACTTATCAGACTCCATATATGAATAGATACTTCTAAGAAGTGCTCTGGCCTCAGGATATTTCATAAGATCCTGAAGTCCAATGGAGGATATCATAAGTTTTCCACCTCCGCACCTGACTTCCATAAGCTGTGTCATAGGACGAAGGTATGCGTAGCAGTCCATCTCTGTAATGATAGTGTCCATGTATTTTGGAAGTATGAGTGCTCTCTGAGTTGCCATAGGCCACCACTGATAATTAGTAAAGCCTTCTGTGGGGAAGTTTTTAAATATTTGGTGATCCTTATCTATAAGCTGTCCCATGGCACCTTCCTGTTCAGGGAAAGTTCCCACAGACCAAAAGTCTGTTGAAAACTGGGCTTTGATAGAGTTAGGCATAGCTTCCTTAGTAGATGGAGGCGAAAGGTATACCTTACCGCCCCTTGAAAGAACTTCTATAGCTTTATCATCAAAATATTTCGTTTCATAAATTCCATCCGGGCAAACTGGTATTATGTCCTTATCTATGTTATCAGCAGAATATACCCATACAGGATAAGAATTTGAAAACTCTTCATCGTCAGATGACAAGATAAGATTAAACCTGGTATTCACGGATACCTTGCTAAGATCTATACGTATATTACCTGCATAAGTCAGCTCTCCACTTGCATAGCAGTTATCTTCACAAGCGCACTTATCATCAGAAGCACACTTATCAGATGTTGCTGGTACTAACTTTTCACCAGCTCTTCCCACTTTTCCCTGAGCATAAACAGCTCCATCTTCTGCAATAAGTCTATAGGATATCTGACCGTAGATGTCTTCTTTACCATAATTTGCAACCTTGAGATCTACTTCAAGAATGTCATTATTCGTATAAGTATATCTTGGCATCAGGGCAAGGATCGCCTTGTCACTAAAGAAGGCTCGAAATCTCTCGGACCTGGCAAAATCAAAAGGCTTAGCCTTAAGGTGCGAGTTGAGCATTCCAACAAGAGCTGTTCCCTGGCCTGGGAAGTCCTGAAGTCCTAAAAGGGATAAGCCAGACATACTCTTTGTTCTCATCACAGCTTCAACTTCTTCTCTATAAGACAAAAGGGCTATCTCACCAGTAGCATTAACTCTCTTCTTCCACTCCTGGTCTGTTATTCCAAGTTTTCTGACTCTGTCTCTGACAACTGAAATGTTGTCTGCTCTTGTAACTCCCTTAAAATCCTTAAGCTCGTCAAAATCAGGAAGTATCTCGTACTGACCAACCTCAAAACCAAATACAGGCTTGTCATATTCCTTGCGAAGATCTTCCATAACATATTCAAAATCAAATTTAGTTGCAGGGTATCTTGTATTAAAAATACCCTTATTGCCTGATTCGCGGATATGCCTGTCTTTATAGCGGGCTGATGTAAAGAAATCGCTCTTAGGATCTGTTCCCTTTGCTCCGTAGAAATTGTTGGAGCCCCATGCATAAAGTCTTGTTGAGTCAAGGCCTCTCGCAATGTCAAGGAGTCTGTGCATCTCTTCGATGCCGCTATCATCAGTCTGAAGCTCATTACCAAGTGACAGCATCACAAAGGAAGGGTGATCGGCATAGGTCTTTAATATCTCCCTAAGCTCTTTTTCATAATAGGATCTGCTTTCAATAGTTCCAAAAGCCTGCCTTGGATTCCAATGTGAAAGCTCCGGCTGCATCAAAATGCCAAGCTTGTCTGCCACGCTAAATGCAGCTTCCGGCGGACACCAGGAATGAAATCGAAGACAGTTAACGCCATAGGACATGTATGTCTTTATGATAGCTTCCCAGCTGTCCTCGTCCATTGGAGGATGGCCTGTTTCAGGAAAATAGGCGCAGTTAGCTTCGCTTCTAAGAAAGATCCTTCTGCCATTTAAGGTTAGTCTTCCTTCTGCATCATAAGAAAAAGACCTGATTCCAAAGACTGCAGAACGTCTATCAAAAACCTTTTTATATGCGGAGTAATCGGATTCATGGTTTTCTGAGCCTGCTTCTCTTTCACTTGAAAAAGAACAGTCTAACAGCGCAACTTCAATCTTGTGAAGATTCCCATCAAGCTCGTCCCATTTCCTTGTAAGAGCAAGTTCGCTAAGTAAAAGCTTAGGAAGCTTAACAGTTACTGGTCTTCCCTCAACGCTATCACACTTAAGACTCTTACTTGATACAGACTCATCTCCATCAAGAATAGCCGCCTTTATCCCCTCAAATATCACTTCCTGCTCAAGACAGTCTCCAGACACCACGATATCTAAGTCATTACCATCACTATAAGAACTTTCGTCAAGAAATAGGTCTAATTCTATCTGAGCCTCTTTTCCCAAAGGATAGATGCGTACAGCTCCGATAAAGTTTTTCTCTTTTTCCTCAATACAGATATCGCCAATAAGACCGTTCCAATTGGTCTGGGATTCATCTGTAGCTGCAGATGAAAATACTATGTCCTGATAGGGAAGGCCCGGATATGTATTGTCACAGATAAGCTCCAGCCTGCTACCCTTATGAAGAAGACCTGTTACTTCAAACCTGTATGGGGTACTGAGACTTCCTGATAAAGGATCTATACTCTTTCCATCAATCTTAAGGCTAAGCGCCCTTGACCTCTCGCCTACAAGAAAGTATCTCTTGCCATCATCAACTTCGCCGTCAAAGATTTTGCCAAAATGAGCAGGGCCTTCGTATGTATAGTTTCTGGTAAGCCTTGAAGTGATGACCTTACTCTCCTCCATGGTCTTACTAAGCTTCTTGTTTCTATCCTCAACATCAGGATGCCAGGGCTTTGCCACAACATCGGGATCTCCAACTTTATTTTCATCCAAAGTTCCGGGGATAATCACAGTCTTTTGTCCAAACTTTTCTGTAGTTAATTCCCAGTTCCCATTAAGGTCGATTTTCACAGGTTTTCACTCCTTTTTGCGTTGAAAATGCACAGTATTATTAAATATGATGATTATAGGATGCACTATTATGTGGATAAATAAACATATCCGGAGTTTCAATTTGTAACTCTGATTGTTATGTTACCACAACTAAAATCACATAAAAGTCTATTTGAATAAATGGTCATTATCGACCAATAAGGGAGCAAATTTGATGAAAAAAGTCAGTATCTGGGAGGAAGCCATAACCATCCCCACCTATGAAATCGGTAAACCCGATAAGAATCCAATGTTTCTTGAAAAGCGTGTCTATCAGGGAAGCTGCGGTAAGATCTACCCATATCCTACCACCAATGAAATAAGCCGCAGGAAGACTTACAAAACCTGGAACGCTGTTTTCCTTGAAAACGAGTACCTTAAGATCATGGTACTTCCAGAGCTTGGCGGAAGGATCCAAAGAGCTTTGGACAAGACCAATAACTACGATTTTGTATATTATAACCACGTTATAAAGCCAGCACTTGTTGGGCTTACAGGTCCCTGGATATCAGGCGGCATCGAGTTCAACTGGCCTCAACACCACAGGCCCACAACCTATTGCCCTGTAGATCATAAGATCGTCCAAAATGAAGATGGCAGTATGTCTCTACTTCTCGGAGACGTGGACCAGATGTACGGAACAAAGGCAGTGACCAAATTCACTCTCTATCCCGGCAAGGCATACATAGAGATCACGGGCCAGCTCTATAACAGAACGCCCCTGCCTCAGACATTTTTGTGGTGGGCCAATCCCGCTGTATCTGTAAACGACTACACCCAGTCAATCTTCCCGCCAGATGTTCACAATGTATATGACCATGGCAAAAGAGCTGTATCCCGCTTCCCAATAGCTACAGGCGAGTATTATAAGCACGACTACAGCAAAGGCGTTGACATATCCCGCTACAAAAATATCCCTGTCCCCACTTCCTATATGGCAGAAAAATCAGACTACGATTTTGTGGGAGGCTATGATCACCAGAAAAAAGCTGGCCTTTTGCACATAGCTGATCATCACATATCTCCCGGCAAAAAGCAGTGGACCTGGGGATGCGGTGATTTTGGAAAAGCCTGGGATAGAAATCTTACAGATGAAGATGGCCCTTACATTGAACTTATGACTGGTATGTTCTGCGACAACCAGCCTGATTTCACATGGCTTAAACCATATGAAGAAAAAGTATTCAAACAGTATTTCATGCCCTACAAGGCAGTCGGCCAGGTCAAAAATGCAACGATAAATGCTGCTCTTAATATTGAAAAGAAAAGTGATGATAGTCTCTATGTCTGCGCATATGCAACATCGCTGTATGCAAACGCAAAGGTCGTCATTACTTATGAAGGAAAAGAAATATTTAAAGAAAGCTGCACTCTTTCACCAACACAAACCTATGAAAAAGATATGCCTCTTACTGTTCCTGATGAATACAAGGTGAAAGTCTCTATCTATTCTGATGGAAAAGAGCTGGTATCCTATCAGCCCAAAGATCAGGGAACACCAGAGTTGGCAAAGCCCGCAGAAGCAGCAATGCTTCCAAAAGATATACAGACCAATGAAGAACTCTATCTTACAGCTCAGCATATCGAGCAGTACAGACATGCTACCTGGCTTCCTGACCCATACTATCTTGAAGGACTTAAAAGAGATCCTGAAGATACAAGAATCAATAACGCATACGGACTTCTTCTTTTTAGAAGAGGCAGATTCAAAGAATCTGAAAAGTACTTCAAAACTGCAATAGGTCGCCTTACCAGAATGCATCCAGCGCCTTTTTATGCAGAGCCATTCTATAACCTTGGTCTGTCCTTCTTTTATCAGGAAAGATATGACGAAGCTTATGATGCTTTCTATAAAGCTACCTGGAGCAGCGAACTTCAGGAGATGTCATTTTATTACCTTGCTGCTATCTCCGCAAGAAAGAAGGAATATGATAAGGCATTAAGTTTTGTAGAATCAGGCCTTGTTAAGAATATTCACAACGTAAAGGCCAGAGGACTAAAAGCCATGCTCCTTCATAAACTTGGAAGCGATGAAAAGGCTCTAAGCTTTATTGATGAAAGCCTTAAAATTGATGCCTTTGACTTCTTATCCCGCTATGTGCAGATATTAATTGATAATGATACAGATTATTCCGATAAATCCGATTCATCAAGACCAGAATGGAATAGTTCCGATCTCGAGCTGATATCAGGGAATATATACAAAGATTCATCTATTATTAGTATCCCAAAAAGCATCCTGGAAAAAGACTTCCATACTCTAAGCAGGGATTTTCATGAAACCTATCTTATGGTAGCAAGAGACCTTGTAGAAAGCGGATTTTACGAAGAAGCTATAAATCTTCTTAATATGTGTCCTTATGCAACGCCTATGCTTAACTACTATAAAGGAGCATATAGCCTGAAATGTAGAAGCCTTGATCAAAGCACTTGCGGCTGTAAAAGTGAAGGCAGCGCAACAAGCAAAGCCATAGATTATTTCGCCAAAGCTGAAAAATGTAACCCTTATTGCTGCTTCCCAAATAAACTTGAAGATATAGCAGTCCTTAGATCTGCGATAGCATGCAATGATAGCGGAGCTAATTCCTACTACTATCTGGGATGCCTTTACTATGACAAACTCGGTTATGATGAAGCAATCAGTTTATGGGAGAAATCCAGAGAACTTGATGATTCCTTCCCCACTCTTCTTCGTAATCTTTCAATTGCTTACTACAATAAAAAAGGTGATAAGGATAAGGCAAAAGAATGTATAGAAAAAGCCTTCACTCTTGATAGATCAGATGCCAGAGTCTTCCTTGAAATGGACCAGCTCTATCAGAGACTTGGCGCATCACTTGAGGAGAGACTTAAGAATTATACTGATAATATTGATCTAATAGAAAAACGAGATGACCTCTACACCGAATATGTGACTCTCCTAAATACCCTGGGCATGTATGAAGAAGCTCTAGACAAAATCGAAAGCCACAGCTTCCAGACCTGGGAAGGTGCTGAAGGTAAGATCTCGGCGCAGTTTAAGCTATCTCTCTTTATGCTTGCTAAAGCCGCGTATAAAGAAGGCGACTTTAATAAGGCAAAAGAACTTCTGGAAAAGTCACTGTCTTATCCTGAAAATCTGGGTGAAGGACGCCTTGAAGGAACCAAGGATAATAATATCTATTATCTGTTGGCACTCGTAGAAGAAAAGCTTAATACTGAAGCCAAGAAGGATGACGTAGATAAAGCCAGCTCAAAAGCTAATCTCGAAACTGATTACGATATTACTCAAAAACACCTGAAGAGCGCCACACTCGGAACCTCTGAGCCTGCCGGAATGATGTACTACTATGACCAGCCTGCAGATATGATCCTCTTTCAGGGCATGGCTTTTGAAAAGCTCGGCGATACAACGGAAGCTAAAAACCGTTTTTATAAACTACTCGATTATGGCCAAAAGCATCTTAGAGATGAATTTATTATGGACTATTTCGCAGTATCCATGCCTGATATGTCAGTTTACGATTCAGACATGAACTTAAAGAACAGGGAACACTGCTACTATCTTATGGGGCTTGCATATCTTGGACTTAATGACAAGGAAGAATCCCAAAAATGGTTCAGAAAGGTTCTTGAACTTAATAATTCGCATCAACTGGCTACAATCTATTTTACGTTTTAAAGACATATAATTTAACCATATTACTTTATTATAATTTCAAGATCAATAAAAATTCCCACATCCTGAAGGGTGCATTTTTCCTGATGGATGTGGGAATTTTAAACAATATACGTATTGTATATTTTATTTTATTACTTATCCAGAATATCTTCAAAGTCTTTTTCCGGCATTGGTTTATAAAAATAGTATCCCTGGATATAGTCGCAGTCATAGTCGCGAAGGAATTTAAGCTGTTCCTGCGTCTCAACACCTTCTGCTGTAACCTTGGCTCCTATCATGTGGGCAAGACCAATTGTTGTGATAATAATTGATTCTGCCTTGTCATTGATACCGATTTTCCTTATGAATCCAAGATCCAGCTTGATGATATCAAAGTTGAAATTTTCAAGCATGGACAGTGAACTCATACCGCTACCATAATCATCAAGAAGTATCTTGATACCCTGCTCCTGCATCTTGTTAAGGTAGTCCATAGCTTTAGTCTCAAGATCTGCATAAGCTGATTCTGTAACTTCAAACCTTATGGTTGAAGGATCAATACTTAAGTCCTTAACTCTTTCAAATATACTTTCAATAAAGAAAGTATCATAAAAATCAACTCGCGACAGGTTTATGGCACAGGGTACAACCTTCTTTTTCTGAAAAGAGCGTCTAGCGATAAGTTCCATACCTCGATTAACTATGAAGTTATCAAGATATGAGATCTTACCTTCAGACTCAATTACAGGAACAAAGTCTCCCGGAGATACCATGCCAAAGTCCTTGTGACGCCATCTGATAAGCATCTCAGCACTGACAATCTCTCCTGTCTTGGCATCAACTATAGGCTGGTAATATGGTTCAAACTCATTTTCATCAAGAGCTCTTTCAAAATCAGCCAGAAGGAAACGCTGCTTTACATAGTTTTCCTTCATAACATCATCATAGTATGCATAAAGGAGATTGCCTTTTCCTGTCTTTATGTTCTTTTCAGCAAGCTTAGCACCTGCTATAAGCTGTGTTACGTCAATGTTTGAATTGCGGATAGCGTAAATTCCGCACCTTATCTCATAGTTAAATTCCTTGGATTCTATCTTGAAAACCTGGCTGCACAAAGCCTTTAAGTTTTCTTCTGTAAGATTATCATCAGTAGTGATCAGGACAAAATGATCACTTTCAAGTCTTCCCATAAGAACAGGTTTAAGATACTGTCTCAAAGCATCCCTTGTCTGAAAAATAACAAGGTCTCCGTTCTTATCTCCAAATAGCTCGTTTACAGCCTTAAAGCCATTAACATTGGTATAAACAAGAGAATAATTGGAATTTAAGGAAAACTCAGAGATAAAGAGCCTTGCCCTGTCCATAAATCCGCTTCTTGTATATTCATCTGTCATCCAGTCATGATCAAGGGCTGTTGTGATATCGAAGAAGCTGAACAAAAGCCAGTCCGGATATCCTGGAACTTCTCTAACCCTTATGTTCTTGGCACGTATTCCGTGAACGGTATCTATATGGATAGTTCTTACAAAGCTGCCTCTTTCACGCATTTCCTGCATGATAAAAGGAATCTTCATCTGTTCAAGGAAAATATCCTGCTCTTCTACTGTAAGCTTTTGAGATATCTTAAAGCATACATCTGTAAATTTAAGCTTAACTCCTTCAAAGGTCTCCCAAAGCTTCTCACCCAGATGATACATCTCGCAGGCGTTAGTGTTCTTGTTAACAGCCATAACAAGCTCATAGCCATCTGCCAGCAATGCCTTGATGACAGGCTGCTCATATACGCCCATGTATGGGATTATCGGCCCTTGCTTTAACGTACTGATCTTGCCATCTTCTATTATCTCGCCAGCACCTTTAAAAGTGGTCTTACCATTTTTGGCTTTAAAATAACTCCCATCTTCGATGAGATAGAATCTGCTTCCAAAGCTATCAGGAAGAACGATATCCTCAATAAATCGAAGACCATCGATCGTAGTATTTCTAATTGATTCTGCATGGGGAATGATCTCGATATTGGTCAGATCCAGTCCTTCAGAAAATCGAACAAAGTTAGGATCCTTGGCTTCACCTTCAAGTTCAGGAGCAATATAAACATTATAAGCACAGTTCATAGAGCCAGCACTTAGGCCTATTACTATTCCCTGATAATCTTTGAGGGCATTCTTAAGGCCCAGTCGCTTCATGAAAGCAAGCTGGGTTGGTACATGACCGCCGCCAAGATAGATAACATCTGACCAGGCAACAAGACCAGGCAGAGCCTGTCCTGAAGACTCATCGAGGGTCTTAACTTCAGTTACTGCAAGGTCTGAATATTTAAACGCATCAATCACACGTTTGATCTGGCATTCATTGTCATCTTTATTAGAAGGATCCGCTGGGACAAAAAGAACGTTTGCAGATTCCGGCCATTCCTTTTTCAGATCTGTAAAAAATCCATAACAATCCTCTGGTTCCATCTTTTTGTAAGAACCAGACTCCTGATATGGAATGAAACTACTGGTCAGATAAAGAACCATACGCTCTTCTCTCCTGTTTTTCTCTTTTGCTATTTCGTAGATATATATATTGTATCACGTATTATTGGTACATGCTTTAATTTTGTATAAGGTTTTTTTCAAAATAATAAGTTAATTGTTTGATTTATCTTTGCTTATAAAACGCAGACTAGTACTACTTCTCCATGTCATCGCTTCAAGGAAATAGGACTATCGATAAATGCTATATTACAGCTCATATTTGGACTTCTTCCTATTGATCTCATTCATATATGCAGCTGTTATCATACCTGTAGGAAGCGCTATAACTGCAACTCCTATAAGAGCTGAGATCATAGTGATAAACTGGCCAACTGCAGTTGTAGGTGTTATATCTCCATATCCGATCGTAGTTATAGAGATTGTCGCCCAGTACAGGGCAGCAAAGAAATTATCAAAAAGCTCAGGCTCCAATTGAAATATAAGCATTGCTGATACAAAAATATAGATGATTATCAGGATCAGAACTGCAATTAGCTGTGACCGTACCTTTCGAAGTACATTGGCTATTACGATCATGGTCTTTGAATACCTGATAAGCTTAAGTATCCTGAAAATCCTGAACAGCTTCAATAGACCAATAACTGAAGAAATCGGGAAGAAAATGTACAGGATAGGCAGGATTGACAGAAAATCAAAGATCGCCAAGGGGCTGAAAACATAAGCTATATATGCCTTGATGCTCTTATAGCCCATCTTATAGTCTGCGGTGTAGACACGTGAGATGTAATCCATCAAAAAGATCACAGCTGTAAGTATTTCTATTGCAACAGTATAAGCATTATCTGTCTTCAAAGTCAGCGGAACCATACCGGCAATTACAGCCGTAGTCATAAGTATGTCATATGCTTTACTGGAAGCATCACCCTCATGGGAAACTTCAATTATTTCATAAAGACGTCTTTTTATCTCCATAGTTCAAGCTCCCGTCAAAAATTGCCTTCAATAAATGCAGCGATTCCCAAAATGATCAGAATAATGCTTAGTACCCTGCAACTTAACACAAAGACAGCTGCTCTTCTGCGGTTTTTATCAACAATCACACCGGAATCAGATATGAACACATCTTCATTCTTCTTATTTGACATAGTCGAACCTCATGCAATCACTGTGACATAATGAAAAGAAAAATCCCTTATATCTTTTATCGGCAATTATTCGTTTGAACATTATTAAATGTGCAAGGTTATAGGATGTAATAAGCACTTGTTATGTATGACTTTTTGTCTCTTTGTTCCAAAAGTCATGCAAATGGCCCAATTGAGAACACCTAAGGTGTTGGGGCCATTTGCCTACAGATTCACTTTCGTACGAAATCCGCAGCCAGTGCGGATTTCTGTATTATACATTCAAGAATCTATACATTTTTGAATCAAAGATTCAAAAATGTATAATGAAATCAATTCATGTGTACTAATGTACAAAATAAAGTGTATAATTATTATATAAAAACCAAGGAGTGTTTATGGGCAAAATCAGGCGCTACTATGTTGAAATAAATAATGACCTCAAGGTCTTTAACTGTAACGAAGATATGCTCGAATATATTGGCCAGGATATCCTTGATAATATCGAAAGCATAATTCAAAGTCATGACCTTGAGACCTTAAAAGAAACAATTATGTCTCTTAAAGCCGGCGAAAATGCTGACATATGCTTCCGCATGCTTGATAAGGATAACAAGCTAAACTGGATGTCAGCCAAGGCTCACAGGTCCAAGCATAATGATTCTATAGTAAGACTTGATATCTATGACCTTCAGTCTTTTGAAATGGATATCCCTGAAGGCTATTATGATGACATGACAGGCGTCCTTTCAAAGAGCGCCATTACTGATTATGCCAAAAAGCTCATGGAGAAGACTCCTACCAAACAATTCTACTTCTTCCTTATGGATGTAGATAATTTTAAGGCTATCAATGATACCTATGGTCATATGAAGGGCGATGAGGTAATAATCGAAGTTGCCAGAATTGCCCAGGAATGCGTTGGCGACAAAGGCCTTGTAGGAAGGATCGGCGGCGACGAATTTGTCCTTGTCCTTGAGAAGATACATGAAGAGCAGGCCCTTCGTGATGTTCTTAGAGAGATAAGATACATTGTCAGAGAAAAATATGCAGATGAAGAAAACAACTTTACTATCACCACTTCTCTTGGTGGCGGTTTATTCCCAGATGATGCTTCTAACTACGAAGAAATGTTTATGCTGGCCGACAAGATGCTCTATATTGCAAAAGCAAAAGGCCGCGACCGTTATATTATCTATACTCCTTCCGTTCACGGAGATATGAAAAACGACAGAGAAGTTGTTACCATATCTCAGAGAACCATGCTTAACCGTTCCAAGAACACTCTTATCATGGATCTTATGAATGGATTTTTGTTAAAAGATGATATATCTGTAAAGGAAGCTTTTCAGAAAGTCATCGAAACTTATATGCTCGATGAAATTTATCTTGTTGATAAAGATACAGGAAAGACAAGGTTTGGCCTTGCAAAAGGCGGCGAAGACTGCGAGCTTGACTTATCCCACCTTTCATCCGAGGATTATCAGCCCTTCTTTGAAACCTATCCTATTAAGGTTATAAATATGTATGACCTTCAAAAGGCCAACTACCTTAAGTTTTCTGAATTCATGCTGCTTCAGGGCTTCAGGATCATTGTAGTTTATTATATGCGTAATGTTCCAAATGGCGGATATCTTATGTATGTAAGTAACGTCAACAGTGCCTGCAGGTTTGCAGAAACTGACGTTTCGGACCTTATCTATTTTTCCAGAATGTTGGAACTAAGTGGGAAGTTATGATAAGAGGGTAAATACTAATAATCAAGATTCTATTTTGAAATAAAAATATAAAAAGTGATATCCAAATAGCAATATCAAAATATAAATACCATGATAGTAATATTATAAAACGACCGGCGATCATCAGTTTATGACAATCGCCGGTCATCTTATTTTTATAACTAATTATTTAGATCTAGTTATTAGCGGTAGCAAGCTGTTACTGTCTCACCGCTGTCTCCGAGAGGTACTTCATGATCAAGACCTACGAACTTACCTGTCTTGGAATCTGTCCAAAGGGTCTTCTTCATCATTTCGTACTTAGCCTCATCCCATGTAGCCCAGTCGTCCTTAAGAAGTCCGCCTGTGTCACCTGAGTTAGGGTTGATGCACCAGAAGGTGTGGTTGATGTGGTTCTTGGCAATAAAATTAGCCATGATGTTGAGATACTTCTCGTTATCTCCACCGTCCATGAAGCCGCCCCACTCACCGATAAGAAGAGGTGCGATATTCTTGTCCTGGAGATAGAACCAGCTGTCATACCATACATCATCAAGAAGGGTCTGCTCTGTGAAGTCCTTCTTGAACCATGCCTGTGCATATACAAGTGGACCGTAGTCGTGAGGTGAGTATACGAGCTGGCTCTGGTACTTACCAAGGTCGATCGGATACTTCTCAGCATTTCTTAAGTTGCCGCCCCACCAGCCGCCGTAGTATTTGAGCTGATCTTCTGTAGCGTTAGGATCCTGTGTGCCTGAATTATAATC
>CAMVNV010000097.1 GCA_947168935.1 uncultured Butyrivibrio sp.
TTGGGTAATGTTTGAAACAGCCGTTATAAACATTGCTTACGCTTTAGAAATAGTATCTATCCAAATAGTAATCATCTATATGGTTCTAGTCTTTGCCGCCGCAATCTCTAGTCTCTATTTCTATCTTCAATATTTCAAGGTTTCTCCTATAAGAGGCTATGTCTACGGTGCAATCCCCCTTATAACAGAAGCAGTATGTATGGCAATATACAACCTTATTACATAAGACGTATCGTGACAAAATATAAAATTATTACAGAAGGCTATGAAGCATTTGGGCTCATAGTCTTTTCAATTTACGTCAACGTTTAGCCTGCTTTATCCACAAAAAATGTATAGCTTGCGGAAAATTCCGGAGGGTGGGCAGTTAATAAAGGATTTTAGAGTCTTTAAAAGAATTGTAAATTCAAGAGCTTGATAGATGGAGATTTATATTCCGCTTAGGGTCCGCATGTTTGAGCGAAGCGAGTTTCGGACCCTGGAATATAAATCTCTAGCTATCATGCCTTGAATTCTAAATTCTTTTATGACTCTAAAATCCTTTATTAACTGCCCGCCCGCAGGAATTTTGTACCCCTATACCAATTTTTATGTTATTATATATGCGTAAATTGAATAAGACGGAAGGTGCTTGTGGGCCGATGCTGCACAAGTGAAAAGGGAAGCAGGTGTGATTCCTGCACGATCTCGTCACCGTATTTCAAGAGTTTCCTTCATATGCCACTGGATGATCCGGGAAGGCGAAGGAAACGCTAAAGAATTGATAAGCCGGGAGACCTGCCTGTCGTCGTACATGGGTAACCAAGTCACGAGGAATTGACTGTACGAAGCATATAAGTAAATGCTATTTCGCATTTGCTTTTTAAGCTGTGCAAAAATGTCTTCGCGATCCTTGCGAAGGCTTTTTTATTCTGTGGAAAAATCTTTTTCTAATGTGATTGGCGTCGCATGTAAGTAGATTCAAAGAAGGAGAAAAGTATTATGAAAAAGAAACTATTGACGCTGCTTATGACATCAATGCTCGTTGTATCAGCAGTAGGCTGCGGCGACAAGAACGCAGACACAGCTTCTACAGCTGCAAGCGAAAGTGCTTCAAATGATGCGACAGTAGAAGACACAACCAAGGAAAGCGATAGCGCTACTGAAGAAGTATCTGAAGAAGTGACTGAAACCCCTTCCGTTAATGAATTCGGACTTGAAGATGGCGTATACACAGCCACATTCACAACAGATTCAAGCATGTTCCACATTAACGAAGCATACGGCGATAAGGGAACACTTACTGTAGAAGGCGGAGAGATGACAATCCATATCACACTTCCTTCACAGAACATAGTAAGTCTTTTCCCGGGAAGCGCTGAAGATGCTCAGAAGGACGGTGCTGTCCTCTTAGAGCCCACAATTGATGAAGTTACATATGAAGACGGTACTACAGAAGAAGTTTACGGCTTCGATGTTCCTGTGCCGGTTATAGATGAGGAATTCCCTCTTGCTCTTATCGGAACAAAGGGCGTATGGTACGACCACATGGTAGTTGTTTCTGATGTTACAGCACAGGGAGAGGATGAAGATCAGATGGCTGCTGATAATGTTGCAGGTCTCATAGATGATATCTATGTTCAGACTTACACAGAAGATACTTATGCAAACTGTGAGAAGGCTAAAGAGGCCTGGGATGCTCTTACAGATGCTCAGAAAGAGCTTGTAGAAGGCGAGTTTGCTGATCCTGACTATTTCGGAAGAGATACAGGTGATGCTTCACTTGATGATCCGCTTAACGCAGATGAGATCGGTGAGAACGAGATCCTTGTTGTAAGCTTTGGTACATCTTTTAACGACAGCAGAGCAAAAGACATCGGCGGAATCGAAAAAGCTATCGCTGAGGCTTATCCTGACTGGTCAGTTAGACGTGCTTTCACAGCACAGATCATCATCAACCACATCTATGCAAGAGATGGCGAGAAAATCGATAACGTTGAGCAGGCCCTTCAGAGAGCTGTTGATAACGGCGTTAAGAATCTTGTAGTTCAGCCTACACACCTTATGCACGGCGCTGAGTATGATGAGTTTATCGCAACACTTGATGAGTACAAGGATAAGTTCGAGTCAGTAGCTATCGCAGAGCCTCTTCTTGGAGAAGTTGGAAGCGATGCAACAGTTATCAATGAGGATAAAGAGAGTGTTGCAAAGGCTATCACAGCAGCTGCTGTAGAAGAAGCCGGATTTGACGATCTTGATGCTGCAAAAGAAGCTGGCGTTGCATTCGTATTCATGGGCCATGGTACATCTCACACAGCTAAGGTTACATACAGCCAGATGCAGACTCAGATGGATGAACTTGGATATGACAACGTATTCATCGGAACTGTTGAAGGAGAGCCTGAAGAAACAGAGCTTTCAAATGTAATTGAAAAGGTTAAAGAAGCTGGATATACCAAGGTTATCCTTCGTCCACTCATGGTAGTTGCCGGTGACCACGCTAACAACGATATGGCTGGCGACGACGATGATTCCTGGAAGAGCGGCTTTGAAGCTGATGGAAGCTTTGAAGAGATCGATTGCCAGATCGCAGGTCTTGGCGGAATCGAAGATGTTCAGAAAATCTACGTTGAGCATACAGGAGAAGTTATTAAATAATTATTATGGAAAAAAAGAAGGTCAATAACCTTGTGCTGATGTTAGCCCTGGTTCTTGCATTCTTATCCATATGTTTAGGGGGATGCGGTACTATTTCCGATGGGGAATATACCGCATCTGTTCTACTATCAGGAGGAAGTGGCAGAGCTTATATCGAAAGCCCCTGCACCGTAACTGTAAAGGGCGGTAAGGCTTATGCCCATATCATATGGAGTAGTCCAAACTACGACTATATGATCGTGGATGGTCAGACTTTTTATCCTGTAAATGAGGAAGGCAATTCCGAGTTTGATATCCCCATAACTTTGGATAAAGAAATGCATGTTCAGGCTGACACTACAGCTATGAGCAAGCCTCATCTAATTGAATACACACTTACTTTTACTTTGGAAAAAGATGATGCTGATAAGGCGGGGGCTCCAGGTGAACAGGAAGATACTAATAGTATAGTTTCTAAGGCTGGTATGGATCCGCCATCTATTGAAGGCCTTACCTACGTATCCACAGATGAAAACGTGTATGCTAGCTGCTACAAGATTCACAGATACGAAGACGGCTTTGTGGTTATAAGCGTAGAAGATGGAAGAAACTATCTCCTTGTTCCGGAAGGAAAAGATGTACCTGCAAACATAGGCTCAGATATAATAGTACTTGAAGGAAAGCCTGACAGGATATATCTTGCTGCATCAAGTGCGATGTGCCATTTTGACACGCTTTCAAGCGTAGACAGGATACTTCTTTCAGGAATCACCGAAGAAGACTGGTATATAGACTCTGCCATAGATGCCATGAAAGCCGGAACCCTTAAATACGGCGGCAAATACAGTGCACCTGACTATGAGCAGATCGTTATGATGGACATCGACCTTGCCATAGAAAGTACCATGATCCTTCATGTTCCAAAGGTTCAGGAGCAGCTTGAAGGGTTGGGAGTGCCTGTTTTTATAGACAGGTCAAGTTATGAAACGCAGCCACTTGGAAGATGTGAGTGGGTCAAAGTCTATGGAGTTCTTACTGGAGAAGAAGAAAAAGCTTGTGCTGCTTTTGAAAGCCAGAAAGCCCAGGTAGAACTTATTGATGATCTGGATGTAGAAGGTAAGAGCGTAGTACTATTTTATCTAAATTCAAATCATCAGGTCGTTACAAGGACAGGCAATGACTATTTTGCCAAAATGATAGAGATGGCAGGCGGCAAGTACCTTGCGCCTGAAGGCGAAGATCCAGATGCGAGCCAGATGACTATAAGCATTGAAGCTTTTTATGCCTATGCAGGGGATGCAGATATCCTCATCTATAATTCCACCATCGAATCAGTCCCGAAGTCTTTGGAAGATCTGATGGGTAGTGATGTGACCTTTAAGGATTTTAAGGCATTTCAGGAAGGAAATGTCTGGTATACAGATAAGTCCTTGTATCAGTTTGCAGATAAGACAGGAGATATTATCAGCGACCTGTCACTTGTGATCGCTGAGGGAAAGGACGAGACGGACTTTTTTCATAGGCTTAGATAATTGTAGAAAATGCTTGCTATAGTTTTGCCGGTGCCCGGATATTATAAATGATTATCGAATCTTGAATGTGGTATAAATCCAGGCACCTGTGAAAATCCATGTTCATACCCAAATATTAATAGAAATTAGAGGTATTAAATGAGTTTTGATATTATTAAGCCGTTGGAAATTGAAAAAGAAAGCTTCAGAATAATCAGGCAGGAGCTGGATCAGATGGGAAAAAGCTTCCCTGAAGAGCTCCTTCCGACTATTCAGAGAGTTATTCATACAACAGCCGATTTTGAATACGCAGATACACTTACCTTTTCTAAAGATTGTATTCAAAAAGCAAATAAGGCTATTATGGAAGGGGCACATATTGTTACTGATACTAACATGGCTCTTTCCGGGATAAGTAAAAAGACTCTTCAGAAATTTGGCGGTGATGTGCACTGCTTCATGGCTGACGAGGATGTGGCAAGGCAGGCTAAGGAAAGGGAAGTTACCAGAGCTATTGTAAGTATGGAAAAGGCAGCAACCCTTGGCGTTCCAACAATCTTTGCCATAGGTAATGCGCCAACAGCTCTCATAAGACTTAAAGAACTTATGGATGAAGGAAAGCTACGACCAGAGCTTATCATCGGTGTTCCAGTTGGATTTGTAAACGTGGTTGAAGCTAAGGAACTTATTATGGAAAGCGATGTTCCCTACATAGTTAATAGGGGACGTAAAGGCGGAAGTACAGTTGCAGCAGCGATCTGTAATTCTCTATTGTATTCGATTTCAAAACGTGAGTGATTTGGTCAATTATTTATTTTTAATATAGTTTTGGATTTTTATTTGAGGTTTTTATGAGTGAGCTCTTTATAGAAAAGGGTGATAAGAAACTTAGATGCGGTTTTACAACAGGGAGCTGTGCTGCAGCTGCCTCTAAAGCTGCGCTTATAATGCTGATCACTGGAACCGATATTCATAATGTAAGTATTATGACGCCCAAAGGGATCTCTTATAATGCTGAGATTGTCGGGATTCAAAGAGGCGCTTCTAAGGATGAAAATAATAGCTTGGATAAGGGAATTGGCAGTAGCTATGTTTCATGCGCAGTTATTAAAGATGGCGGCGATGATCCTGACATTACAACGGGTTCTAAGATTTATGCAAAGGTTGAATTAACTGATGAACCGGGAATTGTAATAAAAGGCGGCGAGGGTGTTGGAAGAGTTACAAAGCCAGGTCTTGATCAGCCGATCGGAGAAGCTGCCATTAACTCCGTTCCAAGGAAGATGATAACAGAGAATGTATCTTCAGTTCTTGAAGAATATGGTATGACATCAAAGGGTGCTATTGTTACGATTAGCGTCCCTGGTGGCGAAGAGCTTGCAAGTAAGACATTTAATCCTAAGCTTGGCATCGTGGGCGGGATTTCAATCCTTGGCACAACAGGGATTGTTGAGCCTATGAGTGATGATGCCATTGTTTCAACTATTAAGACTGAGATCAGTGTCAGGAAGGCGGAAGGGAAAGAAATTCTTATGGCAGCTCCTGGCAACTACGGAATTACCTTTCTTTCTGAAGTTTACGGCATAGATGAAAAGAACGTTGTTATGACTTCCAACTTTATCTATGACACTGTAAGAATAGCCTTAGATCAGGGCATTAAGAAGATTCTTTTTGCAGGACATATTGGAAAACTTGTAAAGGTTGCGGGAGGCATCAAGAATACTCATTCAAGATATGGCGATCATAGAATGGATATCCTCACGGACCTTTCGAAAAAGTATATGAGCGAAAGCTCTTTTGACAAAGTGAAAGATACACTGCCCAAGTGCGTTATGACAGGAGAGGCGGTAAGAATTATAAATGAAACAGGCCAGGGCGACATTGTTTTTCGCAAGATGGCTGAAGAGATCCAAAAATACATGGAAGACTGGAGCGATGGAAAAATCTCGGTTGAGACGATCGTCTTTTCCGGAGAAAACGAAGAACTGGTTTCAACTAAAAATGCTCACAGCTGGATAAAGGAATTTTAAAACATGGTACATTTTGTAGGCGCAGGTCCCGGAGCTAAGGACCTTATAACTTTAAGAGGAAAAGAGCTAATAGAAAAAGCTGATGTGATCATATATGCAGGATCTTTGGTCAATCCCGGGCTTTTGGACTATGCCAAAGAGGGGTGCGAGATATATGACAGTAGTAAGCTCACTTTAGATGAAGTTATTGATATCATCAGGAAAGCTGAGGCTTCAAACAAGGATACTGTAAGGCTTCACACAGGAGATCCTAGTATTTACGGCGCCATAAGAGAACAGATGGACATTCTGGATAAGGATGGTATCAGCTATGATACGACTCCCGGCGTAAGCTCTTTTTGCGGAGCTGCGGCAAGTCTTAACATGGAATACACACTTCCTGGAATCACTCAAAGCGTGATCATTACAAGGATGGAAGGACGTACCAAAGTCCCGGAAAAAGAGGCTGTTGAAGCACTTGCTTCTCATGGATCAACCATGGTGTTCTTCCTGTCTGCGGGGGATACAAAAGGGCTTTCAGAAAGATTGATTGCCGGAGGGCTTAGCCCGGATACTCCCTGCGCTATAGTCTATAAGGCAACATGGCCTGATGAGAAAAAGCTTGTATGCAGGCTTGATGATCTTTATGAAAAAGCTAAAGAAAACGGCATAACTAAAACTGCTCTGATAATCGTTGGTAAGGCGGTAGCCCAGAGCGGATATGAACTTTCAAGGCTCTATGCAGCTGACTTTTCGACGGAGTTTAGGAAGGGCACCGATAAGAATTGAGTAAAAAAGAAGAACATTAACCAAAATGCCAAATGAAATGATTTCAAATAATAAATATAATAATGAATCTTTTGCCAGCGACTCAAAAAGCCGCCTTGTGCCAGTATTTGTCTTGCTGGTATTATTGGTACTTGCTGCCATAGTTCTTAATCTGTCTATAGGTAATGTAAAGATAGATCTTAAGACTCTTGCAGGCATTATATTTGGGACAGGCAGTGATGAGAAAATGGCGAGTATTATAATGAACATCAGGCTTCCAAGGACTATTATGGCCTTTGTGCTTGGAGGTGCTCTTGCTGTGTCCGGATTTTTACTTCAGACATTTTTTTCAAATCCTATCGCAGGTCCTTATATACTGGGTGTGTCTTCAGGTGCGAAGATGATGGTCACAGTACTTCTTATAATGGCTTCAGGTAGCGCTTTTATGGTCAGGGGATATATGCTTATCGGTGCGGCTTTTGTAGGATCTCTTATCACGACTGGTTTTATCATACTTATATCAAGAACTGTTAAGAACATGGCGGCGCTTCTTGCTGCAGGTATTATGATCGGATACATCTGCAGTGCTATTACTGATTTTCTCATAGCATTTGCCGATGACTCAGATATAGTCAATCTTCATAGCTGGTCACAGGGAAGCTTTTCCGGTTCTAATATGAGCGGTGTTACTTATTCCTGTGTGACCGTTTTTGTGACTTTAGTTTTAGTAATGCTCATGTCCAAAAGGCTTGATGCTTTCAGACTTGGAGAATCCTACGCAAGAAGCGTTGGCGTTAATGTAAGGCTTTGCAGAGTGCTTATCATCATGCTGTCCTGTATCTTGTCAGCCTGCGTTACTGCTTATGCCGGCCCGATCTCTTTTGTCGGAATTGCAGTTCCATTTCTTATGAGAGAGGCTCTCAGGTCATCAAAGCCTGTAATTCTGATCCCTGCGTCATTCCTTGCAGGATCAATATTCTGCCTTGTAAGCGATCTTCTTGCAAGGATGCTTTTTGCCCCGACAGAGCTTAATGTATCAGCGGTCACATCCTTGTTTGGAGCTCCCATTGTAATCTTCATGATAATCAGGAGGCACAAGTTTGAAAATTAAAGAGCTAAAGGCGGGATATAGCCAGAAAATAGTCATAAATAACCTGTCTTTGGAGATTCAAAAGGGCGAGATCATATCCCTGATAGGTCCAAACGGCGGTGGTAAGTCAACTCTTTTAAAGAGTATATCCGGCGAGCTTAAAACCCTTGGCGGTACTGTGATGCTAGGTGATGAAGAGATCAAAAATATTCCACTTAGGGAAATAGCTAAGCGCATGTCTATTGTTAATACCCAGAGGGTAAAACCAGAGCACATGAGCGCTTTTGACGTTGTTTTATCAGGAAGGCTTCCATATAGTGACCTTCTTGGACTATACAGATCCGAAGATTATGATACAGCTGGCAGTGCATGTGAACTTATGAATATCACAGAACTTAAGGATAAGCCCTTTTCATCCCTTAGTGATGGCCAAAAGCAAAGGACACTTATTGCAAGGGCTATATGCCAGGATCCTTCGTATCTTATCATGGACGAGCCGTCCTCATATCTTGATATCAGGCACAGGCTCGAGCTTATGGATGTGATTAAAAAGCTTGCAGGAAGAGGCGTAACTATTATCATGTCACTTCACGAACTGGAACTTGCGCTTGAGATATCTGACAGAGTTTTATTGGTTCAAAAAGATGGAAAGACTATATGCGAGGAGCCGTCAAAGGTAATCGAAAGCGGGATCATTAAAGATCTGTATGAACTGACAGATGAGATGTATGAGCGGGTTAAAAAGCAGCTCATGGCAACTTGCTATGTAGAAGATTAGGGATGCTACTTATATCTATAGCGATCGCTTTTTGAAATAATGTTAATGATCAAGGAATAAAGCATGGAGCAATCTATTTCGGATAATTATAAATATATATGTTTTACGGAAACCGGCAAGCAGCTTATGGCGAAGCTTTCTACTGGAAGTATAGAGAAGGCCCCTGGTCTTAAGGACTGGACGAGGGACAATTTCAAGCAAGGTAACATTCTTGTCTTTATTGGCGCCATGGGAATTGCTGTAAGGGCGATTGCGCCATTTTGCAAGGATAAGACCAAGGACGCCGCTGTAATTGTTATAGATGAAAAGGGAACTTTTGTCATTCCGGTTTTGTCCGGGCACATCGGAGGCGGCGTTGAAGCTGCTAAGGATATTGCAGCAAGGATCGGGGCCATTCCTGTTATAACAACGGCAACTGATGTTCAGAATGAATTTGCAGTAGACGTTTTTGCTAAAAAGAACGAACTTGGATTAGACGATATGAAGAAGGCCAAGAAGTTTTCTATGACGCTGCTAGCTGGGAATGAAGCCCAGTTTATAGTATCGCCCAATAAGAAGGAAAGCTCTAAGCTGCATCTTATTCCCAAGTGCACAGTCATTGGTATGGGATGCAGGAAAGGTAAAAGCGTTTCTGAACTATATGATTTTTTATGTGAAATCCTTGATGAAAAAAGTATAGATATTAGATCAATAAAGGCTTTGGTTTCTGCTGATAAGAAAAAAGACGAAGAAGGTCTGATCCAGCTTTCTGAGCGTCTTGGTGTTCCATTCATCACTTACTCATCAGATGTACTTATGAAGCAGGAAGGCGATTTTGAGCATTCGGATCTTGTTATGGAAGTCACAGGATCTGATAACGTGTGCGAAAGATCTGTAAGTGCCTATGGATGCCAGAACATCATCCAAAGAAAAACTAAGAAAAATGGCATGACACTGGCGATTGGAATGATCGATGTTCAGATAAAAGGTTAAGAATGTAATAGAAAATATTTGATGGAGTAACAATGTATATGAACAGTGGCAAATTGTATGTTGTTGGTATAGGCCCTGGAAGTGAAGAAGACATGACCATAAGGGCTAGAAATACCCTTGAAAAGTGCGATTACATATATGGTTACAAGGTTTACTGCGACCTTGTGAAGCCTCTTTTTCCAGATAAGGAATATATTACTACGGCCATGACCGGTGAGGAAAAGAGGGTAGAGTTGGCCATGGAGAAGGCCTCTGAAGGGGGCGAGGTTGCCCTTATATGTTCTGGTGATGCGGGAGTCTATGGGATGGCAGGTCTTGCCTATCAGTTTGGAGACAGGTTCCCTGATGTAGGGATCGAGGTTATCCCCGGCGTTACAGCTGCTTTATCAGGTGCGGCGCTTCTTGGGGCTCCGCTTATTCATGACTTTTGCCTTATAAGTCTAAGCGACAGACTTACCAAGATGGAACTAATTGAAAAAAGGCTAAGAGCTGCTGCATCTGCTGATATGGTGATCGTAATCTACAATCCTGAAAGTAAAGGTCGTAAGGGATATCTTGCTCATGCCTGCGACATTTTGATGGAGTCGCTTCCAGCTGACAGAGTCTGCGGCATTGCAAGAAATATTGGTAGAGCCGAGGAAGGCTTTAACGTTATGACACTTAGCGAGCTTAAAGAAGCTCAGGCGGATATGTTTTGTACAGTGTTTATAGGTAACTCGTCAACTAAGGATTTTGGCGGTTTTATGGTTACTCCAAGAGGTTATGCGATTGAAAATAAAATTTTCAATCGCTGAGAAGTGGCAATGCCACTTCAACCATTAGTCGCTCGCGTTGCTCGCGGCATGAGGTTATGCGATTGAAAAATAAAGTGCTTGTATTTGGCGGAACTACTGAAGGAAGAATTCTTTCTGATTATCTTAGAAAGGCCGGGATCCTTCATGAGATCAGCGTTGCAACTGAATATGGCAAAGAGATTTTACTTGAAAATGGCGAAGAAAACCTCCTTGTAGGACGAAAAGATTTTAGACAGATCGAAGAGATGATAAAGTCTTTAGAGGTTTCTATTGTCGTTGATGCAACTCACCCCTTTGCAACAGCTGCGTCCAAGGAGATCAAAACCGCCTGCGAATCTAGCGACGTTCCTTATATTAGGCTAAAAAGAAACACGCAGGATAAGTATACGAATAGGGCGGATTTTAATAGCGAAGATAATAACGGCAAAGAAATCTGCGAAGATATAATCTATGTTGATACTATAGAGGATGCTGCAAAGGCTGCTGAAGAAATCGATGGCAACATCCTTGTTCTTACAGGCAGTAAGGACCTTGAAACCATATCATCGATCATTACTGATATATCAAGAGTATACGTCCGCGTCCTTCCAAACGAAGACAGCATATTAAAGTGCACTAAGGCAGGCTTTTCCGGAAGGCAGATAATCGCGATGCAGGGCCCGTTTTCTGAGCAGATGAACATCGCTACTATCAAAGAAATTGATGCAAAAGCCATCATTACTAAGGAAAGCGGCAAGGCTGGCGGATTTAGTGAGAAGATTGAAGCTGCAGCTAAGTGCGGCGCTAAAGCTATCGTGATTACAAATCCCGAAAATGCTCTTGATAGCCCTGATGCACACAGCCTTGGAGAAGTTATAGAGATCCTTTCTAAGCACACGGGAACTGAGATTATTCCATACAAGACCATAACACTTGCCGGCATGGGCCCTGGAGATGAGAGATTCTATACTCTTGAGCTTAAAAAAGCCCTTGATGAAGCGGATATCATTTTTGGCGCCAAGGCTGTTGTTAAGAATCTTAAGAACGTCCACGTTCCTGTAGTTTCAGAGTATGACGGCGCAAAAATTTATGAATATCTTAAAGCAAATGACGAGTACATATCGCCCCTTGTTTTGTTCTCAGGCGATATAAGTCTTTGCAGCGGCGCTAAGAAGGCTACGGCTATATTTGAAGATAAGGGGTATCTTGTAAAAAGAATTAGCGGTATATCTTCAGTATCCTTGTTTGCCCAAAGGCTTGGTCTTTCTCTTGAAGATGTAAGAGTTATAAGTGCTCATGGCAAAAAATGTGATGTTATAAGGAATGTTACTGAAAATGTAGAAACTATTGTTTTAACATCAGATGCTGATCACGCTAAAGATATTACAAGAAAGGCTTCCGCATTGGCTGACGAAGTGATCGTAGGGTGCGACCTTGGAACCTGCGACGAAGCTATTATTAACATCACAAGTAGCCCTGACCTTGAAAGCAGTATAAAAGGAAAGTGCCTTGTGTATACACGAAATAGTAAGGCAAGTGACAGGAAAGTAGTTAAGACCCTTAAAGACGACGAAATTATAAGGGGTAATGTCCCCATGACCAAGGAAGAGATCAGGGCCCTTTCCATGAGGAAACTGTCTTTATCACGCGGCGCCGTATTTTACGATATAGGGTCTGGAACTGGATCAATCTCACTTGAAGCAGCTCTTCTTGATGAGAGCATAAAGGTCTTTTCCGTAGAAAAAAATGAAGAAGCGGATAAACTGCTTCAAAAAAATATCGACAAATTCGGCGTATCAAATATCGAGATTATAGAAGGTACTGCGCCGGATGCTATGAAGGAGCTTCCAGCTCCAAGCCACGTGTTTATCGGCGGAAGTAGCGGAAATATTAAAGAGATCATTGAGGATGTATATCAAAAAAATGACCATGCAAAAGTTGTCATAAACACAGTAACAGCCGAGACTTTTGCTCAGGTTATGGATTTTGCTGGTGATCTTCCTGATATAGAGCCTGATATCATAATGGTCTCAGTGAGCAGGTTTAAAAAAGTTGGCAAGTACCATCTTGCTGATGCGCTCAATCCTGTTTACATAATTACTCTGGAGAAAAAGGACTAAGATAATGAAAGAAACCAAGCCTTTCCCAAGGTTTTTGATGTGCGCTGCTTCAAGTGGCAGTGGTAAAACCTTAATAACCTGCGCAATACTCAGGATCCTGTCAAGGCGGGGGATGCTTCCTGCTGCCTACAAGTGCGGACCTGACTATATAGATCCTATGTTCCATAGTAAAGTCCTTGGTATTCCTTCTAGAAATCTTGATGTCTTTCTTATGGGGGCAGAAGGCGTAAAAGGTGCGCTTTATCGCGGTTCTATAGGAAGAAATATCGGAGTTGTGGAAGGCGTTATGGGCTTTTATGATGGCGTAAGCGCGGTATCAGATGAAGGTTCATCCTATGATATCTGCAGGATCACAAGGACACCCGCCATACTTGTTGTTAACAGCAAAGGCATGAGCAGGTCCATAATCCCGCTTGTAAAGGGCTTCGTTGACTTTGATAAGGATGGCACTATAGGCGGCATTATTCTTAACAACATTTCTCCCATGGTAGCTGGGAGTGTAAAAAAAGAGATAGAAAAGGAAACCAAGGTCCCTGTGATAGGAATGCTTCCAAAGATGAAAGGCGTAAACCTTGAAAGCAGGCACCTTGGCCTTATTATGCCCTCTGAAATTCCGGATATCTTATCTACTATTGATATAGTCGCTGATAAGCTTGAAGAAAATCTTGATTTCGAAAAGCTTATGAGTATTGCAGGATCAGCTGAAAATCTTCAAGAGCTTGTGAGTGTTACAGGATTGTCAGGAAACAATGAAGATCCTATAAGTATTTCAGGATCAGCGATAGGTTCAAAAGAAACTGGTGGCCATATTGTTGATAATCAGACCCGGAAATCTCATGCTCAAGGTTCTGATAAGAACAAAATCGGCGTCGCCAGGGACGAAGCTTTTTGCTTCTATTACGAAGATAACCTTGATCTTCTCAAAGCGATGGGGGCTGAGCTGGTTTTCTTTTCCCCAATTCATGATAAAAAACTTCCTGACGCCAAGGGGCTAATCTTTGGAGGCGGTTATCCCGAATTATATGTTAAGGAGCTTTCTGAAAACAGGTCCATGAGAGAGGACATTCTGTCGGCTGCAAAGGCTGGAATGCCTATACTTGCTGAATGCGGAGGCTTTTTGTATCTTCAGGAAAGCCTTAAGGATCCTGACGGAATTGAACACGAGATGGTAGGTCTTTTTACAGGGAAGGGATCTAAGAAGAACAAGCTCCAGCATTTTGGATACGTTACAATGAGCGCTGCAAGCGATAATCCATATCTTTTGGAGGGCGAAGAGATTAAGGCCCATGAATTTCATTACTATGATACTTCCTGCAATGGAGATGTGTGCGTTCTTAAGAAGATGTCCGGTGCAAGCTGGAGCGGGTATCAGGCCGTGAATAAGAGTTTTGGCGGTTTTGCTCATCTGTATTATCCATCGAATGTTGACTTTATCAGACGTTTTCTTTTAAATTATTAAAAACGTTTCTATGTGATCATTCAAAGATAAAGGAATTTGAGTATGACTTATTTTACCTGTTTTTTCCTGGACAATGAAAAAGATATAATTGTTAATCTCTATAAAGATCTTGATAAGATGTACTACGTGCTGACAACGCCCAATCACAGCACTGGCAATCTTATCCGCAATCTGGCTGCTATCTGCAAGCTCCCTCTATCTAAAGATGATAAGGAGATGCTTGTAATTCGCGGCGAGATCCCATGTTACGTGGACGGCTACAACGAAGAGAGCTATATCTTCAGCCTTGGTGATATCGAGGTTGCAAGGATATATCCTGATGGCCGCATTGAGATGAAAGCCGCGATCCCAGCTATTTCAAAGACTCTTATGAGCCAGACCAAGGATTATCAGCTGGGCCTTGATAAGACTGTGTTCAAGAACTTCGTTCGTAAGGACCTTAAGTTTAATGCAGATCTTCACACGCACATGAACGGCAATCTGACAGGCGATATGCTTATTGCCCTTGGAATCTTCCATCAGATAAGA
>CAMVNV010000098.1 GCA_947168935.1 uncultured Butyrivibrio sp.
TATGTAGCTCAATGGCAGAGCATTCGGCTGTTAACCGAAGGGCTGTGGGTTCGAGTCCCTCCATATCCGCTATTCCAGGATAGCTCAAGAGGAGGAGCATCCGCTTCATACGCGGAAGGTTATGGGATCATGGCCCATTCCTGGAATTCGATCATAGAGCCTGACCGCTGTCAAAAAATAATAAACAACAAGTATCTTGTAAAAAATGGTGAGTGATGAACTAAACGCACAGATATAATAGAAGTGGAGAATGTGATTTATAATTAATGCAGTATATGGAATAAGGCTCTGTAAAGGACTTTATGACATGCTATAAGAAGGAGGGTTACAAATGAAAGCATTGTTCATAGGGGGAACAGGCACTATCAGCACAGCAATCGTTAGAAGGCTTGTAGAAGAGTTGGGCTGGGAAGTATGGCTCCTTAATCGAGGTAACAGAACTAGCGTCGTTCCCAAAGGAGTTCATCAGATAGTAGCTGATATTAATGATGAAAAGGCAGTTCAGGATGCCATCAAGGATCTGTATTTTGACAGCGTATGCGAGTTTATAGGTTTTACACCTGACCAGGTTGAAAGAGACTACAGACTCTTTAAAGATAAGACCAGGCAGTATATCTATACAAGCTCTGCATCTGCATATCATAAGCCATCTGCAAGCTTCCTGATCACAGAAGGTACAACCCTTGCTAATCCTCATTGGGAGTATTCAAGAAATAAGATTGCCTGCGAAGAATTCCTTATGAAAAAGTACAGAGAAGAAGGCTTTCCTGTTACTATAGTACGTCCATCCCATACTTATGATGAAAGAAGTATACCTCTTGGTGTTCATGGAAGTAAGGGTTCATGGCAGGTAATAAAGCGCATGAAAGAAGGAAAACCTGTCATCATTCATGGAGATGGAACATCTCTTTGGGCGCTTACATTTAATAAAGATTTTGCTGTTGGATATACAGCACTTATGGGTAACAGGCATGCAATTGGCGAAGCTTTCCAGATAACCGGAGATGAGATCCTTAGCTGGAATCAGATCTATCAGACAATAGCAGATACTCTTGGTGTTAAGTTAAATGCATATCACGTATCATCATATTTTCTTGCTAGGGCTGGTGAATCCAAAGGATATGATCTTGAAGGCGGACTTATTGGAGATAAGGCAGTATCTGTAGTCTTTGACAATACTAAGCTTAAAAAGCTTGCCCCGAATATGACTACAACAATTCCTTTCCATGAAGGAGTAAGAATAGCACTTGATTATATTCTTGCTCATCCTGAGGAATGTCAGAAAGATGATCCTGAATTTGACGAGTGGTGCGACAAAGTAATTGAAGCGCAGGAGAATGCATTAAAAAGTATGACTTCTTAAATGTAAATTACAGAAACGCGCATTTACTGCGTGTTTCGTGATTCGATGAATCGGTTGGCAATAGAGCCTTCGACGAAGTCGAACTCAATTGGCTCTATTGCTGCATTCTTGAACGATATGTTCAAGAATGTATAAATTAAGGGAAAAACAACCCTCTGCAAAATTATCATTTTGCAGAGGGTTATTATCAAAAGTTAGTCCATCATAAATATTCTTGTGATAAGCTTCGCCGTCATTTGAATAGTTTGTACCAACCTGCTTCGGGTCAGAATGAGCAACAATAGTGCCATCTTTGTCAATAACCATGGACATTTCAAGCTCTTTGAACTCAAGCATTTTTACGTTCATTTCCTGAATAGTATCAAGATGGATATCCATGGAAAGAACGCTCTTTTTATCCTTCAGGAGCTTACTTACAGACATCATATATGTTCCGGTCTGAACGTTAACATAGGGCTCGACAAAGACAATCTCTCCGCCTGCTTCAACCGCATTAGTATACCAGGGTCTTTTTAATACATTAAAATCCTCAGGCGGGATCCAACCTGAACTGTCCAGGTATTCGCCATTAATATATCCATATATTCCTGTATTATTACTCTCGATTACATCTGTATAAATGGAGGCTTCGTAGATAAGATACTGATGAATTTCTTCATTTGAAGCTCCCTCATCAAGAAGATCCTCAACACCTTCTGATGCAAAGAGAACTGCGTCTCTTGGAATCTCAAGATAATGCTCAATATCCTGAGATAAGACAATAGTTTTAGAACTCCACATATTTATTATGCTCTGCCTTGAAACATAATAAATCCTGAAGAAAACATTGATGGTGATTACCATTCCGATGGCAGCAATAAGAATAAGTATCAGATAATCTTTTATTACATTAGAGTTTTTATCATTATATTGCTTATTCTTCATTCGTAACTGGCGATTTTTAATAAACGGAATTTCGTCAACGCTACAGGGTTATTATAACATAAAACAGAGTTTGTTGAGGCAAAATTCTCTTTTTCCAATGGAGTCAGATTCCATATTTTGCATTTCACCATCAAATATTCGTCACTTACCGAAGAATGTGAGACAGGCGTAAATTATTATTGTATGATTGCATCATCAAATGAAGGAGGACAGGGGCATGAAAGTCAGCATTGATATATCTGCCGAATACAAGGATCCATTTGCTGTAATACATACAGATAAGGTTACGGAAAAGATACAGCATGTGATCGATGTACTTGGAACATATGATAGTCCCATTACAGCACTGCAGAATAATGGAGATATTGTGATCCTGCAGCCGGGAGACATCTATATGGTCCGGGTAGAAAATGGGGAAACAATTATTTATACCGCGAATAAGCAGTACCGATCAAGAAAAAGACTATATGAGCTGGGCCAGCAGCTTGGTAACAACTTCATGCAGATATCAAAATCAACACTAATAAATCTGTCATGCATGGACTGCATAGAACCTGGTTTTAGCGGAACACTACTACTTAAGTTAAAAAACGGCTGCAAGGATTATGTTTCCAGAACATACCTGCCGGAATTTAAAAAATATCTTGGACTATAGGAGGAAAAAATAATGAAAGACGTAGCAAAAAGAGCAGCTCTTGGTATAGGAATGGCAATGTGCCTCTTCTGTATCGCAGGTATTATTTTCGATGTATGTGGCGGCGGTGATTTTGTACTTGCTAATTATCAGTTCACAAAGATGGTAATCGGATGCGTAATAGTTGGACTTGGTTTTGGAACTCCGACCATAGTATATGATGTCGAAAGCATGCCCATGCCTCTTAAAGTTTTAATTCACATGGGCATTGGATGCGTAGTCTATACTATTGTTGCATTTTCAGTTGGCTGGACAGGTAATCTGTCTCTTGCACAGGGCATAATCGCCATTGTAGCCCAGCTTGTTGTTGCCTTTGTAATATGGTTCATCTTCATGATGCATTACAAAAAAGAGGCAAGAAAAATAAATGAAAGAATCCAGGCTATGAAATAAACCTGTGATCATTCCTCTACAATTTCCGGAAGGGTGGTATAACTCTGTATCATAAGAGAAGGGTTATCCACCTTTCGGATTATCATATCAGCGGCCTGAAGTCCCATGTCATATACGTTTATGTTTATGACTGTGGGCTTTGGGTCAATTATTGTTGTATATGGATATATATCAAAAGTAAGGAAAAATATATCTTCAGGAACCCTTAGTCCCATTTCTCTTATAGCTCTTGATGCCCCGACTGCCAATGTGTTGTTTTCACATACAATGGCTCTTGGGGCTTCTTTCATGGATAAAAGCTTTTTAGCTGCTTCATATCCTTCTTCCCAGGTGGATGATGTATGAATGACATATTCCGGCGGGATCTTCTTATGGTATTTGAGCATTATAGTCCTAAATCCCCGTTCTCTTTCATGAGATATGAACTCAGTTCTTTTCCCTCCGATAAAAGAAACCGGAGATACATCCCTTGTTGATAAGTATTCAGCAGCATACTGGCCTGCCAGAAGGTGGTTGGTGTCAACCCAGCAAAGTCTTTCGTTGAAGTCAGGGTGACCTATTACTATGTGGGGAAAAGAATTGCTTATTATAAGGTTTGCTATATCCTCATTTATTACAGATCCATGGATGACGATTCCGTCAGCACTTTTTCTTGCAATGATCCCGGCAACAGTTTCCTTTGGGTGAAGATCATCAGATATGTCCATAAGTGTCATGGTATAGCCGCTTGAAGCAAGCTTTGTGAATACACCGCACATGATATCAAACATATGAGGATTGTTGTAGGCCTCTCCTTTACCAAGGGAGGTCAGATATATGATGTTTCTGGTATTACCACGGGCAAAGCTTACAGCCCTTGAATTTGGTGTATAATTCAGCTCTTTGATAGCGTTGTTAACTTTATCTTTAGTGGCTTGGGAAATTGTTTTCCAATCATTTAATACTTTTGATACTGTGGAAACAGAAACTCCTGCATGCTCTGCGACATCTTTGATAGTGACCGGCACCTTGATATCCTCCGTAAAATAAGCGATTTTCTTATATTTATTATCATACAGATGATATCATAAAGCAAACGAAATAAAGTGCACAAAAAGAAAAATCTGGTATAGCGGTTTCCTAACAGAATGATTCGTAAAAAACGTTTTCTCCTTGATAACACATCTGTGCAGGTGAATAATTCAGTTATAGAGCAAGATAAAACAGTAAATTGCAAAACAAAAAACTATATAGTTTTAGGAAAACAATTTCACAAGGAGGAATAGCAATGAAAAAGAAAATAATCAGTGTACTGCTTAGTGGGATGATGGCAGTAGGTATGATGGCGGGTTGCGGTAATGCAGAAAAAGATAATACGCAGACTGGCCAGGATCAGACAACAGGTGATGAAGCTGGATCAGGAGACCAGGGAACTACTCAGGCTTCATCTGATGATGCAATAGCTAATCTTATCGCAGCAACAACTGATCCTGTTGAACTTACTCTCTGGTGCTCAGAGACAGAAGGATATCAGACAGTAATGGCAGAGCTTGTTGAAGAATTCAAGGCACAGTATCCGGATGTTGAGTTTAACATCACAATAGGTGCTGAGTCAGAAGCTAATTGTAAGGACGACGTTCTTGCAGATGTTGAGTCAGCTGGCGATCTTTTTGTTTTCCCTGATGATCAGCTTCTTGATCTTGTAAATGCAGGTGCTCTTCAGAGTGTAGAAGCAACATATACTTATGATCCAACTGCTACTAATACTCCTGCAACAGTAGAAGCAGCTTCTATAGATGGAAAGCTCTATGCTTATCCAATGACAGCTTCTAACGGATATTTCCTTTTCTATAACAAAAATTACCTTTCAGAAGAAGATGTTCAGAGCTGGGACAGCCTCCTTGCAGCAGCACAGGCTCAGGGCAAGACAGTTGGTATGGAAGTTTCAGGTGCATGGTTCATGTACGGATTCTTCGCTGGTGCAGGTCTTGAGATGAGACTTGGTGATGACGGCAAGAACATCTGTAACTGGAATGCAGAAGATACTAAGTTTACAGGCGCATCAGTAGCACAGGCTATTACAGATATCTGCAAGAACCCTGCTATGAAGAACTGCGTCAATGAAGATGCTCAGGCATTTGCTCTTAACGGAGAGATGATCGCTGATGTTAATGGAACATGGGCTACTAACGCATTTGTAGAAGCTTATGGTGATGGATATGCAGCAGCTAAGCTTCCTACATTTACAGTAGATGGCGAGCAGGTTCAGATGGGATCATTTGCAGGTTACAAGTTCCTTGGTGTAAATGCTTATTCCAAGAATCCAGGCTGGGCTATGCTTCTTGCCGAGTTCCTTACAAACGAAGAAAGTCAGACCAAGATCGCACTTGCAACAGGCGAGGGTCCTTCTAATATAGTTGCAGCTTCTTCTAAAGAGATAGCTGAAGCTCCTGCACTTGCAGCTCTTTCTGAGCAGGCTGAGTTCGCTGATCTTCAGAGAGTTGGAGATAACTACTGGGCACCTGCAGCAACACTTGGACAGTCACTTGTTGAAGGAAACTATAGTGATGTTCAGAAGCTCCTTGATGATGCAGTAGCTGGTATTACACAGTAAAGATCGCCTTAATACCTATAATCCTCTCCTAAAACGAGGCGATGATAAAGGCGTAGCCCACATGTGGGCTACGCCATTTAAAGCCATCCAAAAAGTTTACTCTTTATCAAAAAAGGAAACGATATGAAAAAAGAGCGTGAGTCATTTTTAAGAAACTTCATAGAAGCTTTTACAAAAGGGGATATCTTTACCAAACTATCAATACTTATCTTTGGAACAGGATATGTAGCAAGAGGTCAGTATGTAAAGGCTGTGATCTTGCAGATAGTACAGGTTTTATTCTTTGTTTTTACCTTTGGATTTTCTTTGAATTATATGTCTAAGCTGGGTACTCTTGGAACTATCCAAAGAGAAGAGATCTTTGATCCAAAGACCCTTAGCAAGGTTGTAAACGACTATGACAATTCACTTATGATCCTTTTGTGCGGCGTTATAGGTATTATTTTTATATTTTTGTATATACTTCTTTCTTTAAGTAACGTTAAGGCATGTTATGAACTACAGTGTCTGAAAAAAGACGGAAAGCATATCAACACATTTTCAGAAGATCTTAAAGATCTTTTTAATCACAAGTTCCACATTACACTTTTGACATTACCTAGTATAGGTATTCTTCTTATCAAGGTTATTCCTATACTGTTCATGATATGTATTGCATTTACCAATTATGACGGCGATCATCAGCCGCCAACTTATCTCTTTACCTGGGTCGGTCTTGAAAACTTTAAGACCCTTTTTACATCAACATCAACAGTGACCTTTGGATATGCCTTTGTGCGCATCCTTTTGTGGACACTTATATGGGCATTTTTTGCAACCTTCTCTACATTCTATGGTGGGGTTCTTCTTGCAAAATTCATCAATGATAAAAAAACTAAATTCAAAAAGCTCTGGAGAAGCCTTTTTGTTATAACTATTGCAATACCGCAGTTTGTAACCCTTCTTCTTGTTGGCAAGATGTTCAGCGACTACGGCATTATCAATAGTATATGTAACAAGATAGGACTTGTAGGCTTCCTGCAGGATATAGGACTAGTAAGTAAGGGGTTAAGCTTTATTCCATTTTTGTCAAAGCCAGGCTGGGCCAACGTAATGGTACTTCTTATAAACCTCTGGGTTGGTATTCCATTCCAGATGCTTAGTGCAACAGGAATACTTATGAATATCCCTGAAGATCAGCTTGAAAGTGCCAAGATTGACGGAGCGACAGAGAGGCAGATTTTTAGAAAGATCACAATGCCTTACGTACTCTTTATCACAGGTCCGTCTCTTGTGACAGCCTTTATCGCCAATATTAACAACTTCAATGTCATATATCTTTTGACCAATGATTATGTAACTACAAACATGAGCTACGCTAATTCCAATGCCAAGGAAGTAGACCTTCTTATCACATGGCTCTTCACACTGACCAATGACTATTCTAACTACAAGATGGCCTGTGTAATTGGTATATGTGTATTCGTTATTAGTGCAAGCCTTACACTTCTTACATTTACAAGGATGATCGCGGGTAATAGAGAGGAGGAGTTCCAATAATGAAAAAAGTAATAAGACCTGTTTTACGTCACCTCTTTTTAGCCTTCCTTGCCTTTGTATGGCTTATACCAATTGTATGGCTTTTTGTAACATCCCTTAGCTCATATAAGGGAATAAACACTATGCATTTTTTTCCGGATAAGTGGTCGATCGATAACTATGTGCAGCTCTTCACAAGGCCTGATACTGTAGCCAACTTCCCTGCATGGTTCAAGAACTCTTTTATCATAGGTGTTTTTACCTGCATGATCTCAGTTGTTTTTGTACTTATGGTTTCATATGCCTTTAGCTGCATGAGATTTGCTTCAAGAAAAAAGCTTATGAGCTTTTACATAATACTTGATATGTTCCCAGGTGTTCTTTCAATGATAGCTATCTATTTTGTAATGAAGCTTCTGGGACTTACCAATAGTATTTTTGGACTTATAGTTATCTACTCAGCTGGCTCTGGTCTTGGATATCTTATCTGCAAAGGATTTTTTGACACGATACCGCTCTCACTCAGGGAATCAGCCAAGCTTGAGGGTGCATCAGAATACACTATTTTTACAAAAATAGTAATCCCTTTATCAAAGCCAATGATCGTATATACAGTTATTAACGCTTTCCTTGCACCGTGGATGGACTTTGTAATGGCAAGGCTCATGATAAGGTCCAAGGATCCTGTTAACTGGACTGTAGCTATGGGACTTTTCAATCTGGTCCAGAGGACACTTGTGGGAGACTATTTCTCAGTATTCTGCGCAGGCGGAATCATTGTTGCGATCCCGATATCAGTGCTATTCCTTATCATGCAGAGATTCTATGTTGAGGGAATTACAGGAGGAGCCGTTAAAGGCTGAGTATATTTTTCGACAACTACATCATTAGTATATATAACGAGGTTTACCATGATCAAAGAAGCTGTGCTTCACATGCCCTTATCACAGTATGCATATGCTGTTTGCGAGAATAAATTAATAATACGTATACGAACTGCCAAAGATGATGTTTTGGGCGTAAGTGTTTTTTATGGCGACAGAGTTGCCTATGTAGAGCCAATCCCAGTTACCAAAGTTCCAATGGATAAATGCGCATCAGATGATCTCTTTGATTATTATGAGGCTGAAATTACAACAGATTTAACCAGAGTTTGTTACTACTTTGAGATATGTGATGGCAAGGAGACATATTACTACTATTCAAGAGGGTTTACTGATAAAATGACTGCCCACAGGACGGAATACTTCCAGTACCCTTATATAAGAAGAGAAGAAGTCGTAAATATTCCGGATTGGGCCTATGACAGCGTCATGTACCACATTTTTCCCGACAGCTTTGCTAATGAAAAAAGAGCTATAGGAGGAAAAGAAAACTTAAGTCTTGAAACTCCTGGTGGAATAAGTATAAACAGACTTGGTGGTACGCTTCGGGGAATCATCGAAAACCTTGATTATATCAAGGGCCTTGGAGTAAATCTTCTATATCTTAATCCTATATTTATGGCAGGATCATATCACAAGTATGACACCATTGATTATTTCAAGATCGATCCCTGCCTTGGAACAGAGGAAGACTTTAAAGAGCTTGTTGATAAGATCCATGAAAACGGTATGCACATAATCCTTGACGGTGTATTTAACCACTGCGGCCCTGACTTTTTTGCCTTTAAAGATATACTTGAAAATGGTGAAAAGTCTAAGTATTGCCACTGGTTTTATAAGCTTAGATTTCCTATTGAGTATACTGATACGCCTAACTATGAATGTTTTGCTTATGTTAAGGAGATGCCAAAACTTAACACGTCAGATCCTGAAGTTCGCGACTATATCTGCAAGGTTGGTCAGTACTGGATCAGGGAATTTGGTATTGATGGATGGCGCCTTGACGTAGCCAACGAAATAGACCATGACACCTGGAGAGCATTTAAAAAGGCTGTAATATCAGTCAAAAAAGACGCCTTTCTTATCGCGGAGATATGGGAAGATGCAGATGTATGGCTTAAGGGAGATCAGTTCCACAGTGCCATGAACTATACATTTACATATCTTTGCAGGGACTTTTTTGCAGGTAACAGGATAAGTGCAATAGAATTTGACCAGCAGATGCAAAAATCTCTTATGCGTTATCCAAGACCAGTAGCCAATGCCCAAATGAATTTCCTTGATTCTCACGACGTTCCAAGGTTTTTGAGCTACTGCGAAGGAAATAAAAATAAGCTTATGCTCGCAACCTTTTATCTTGTTATGGCTCCAGGTATACCATCTGTATTCTACGGTGATGAGTGCTTTATTGAAGGCGTGACAGAAAGTGAGTACAGATCTCCAATGGCCTGGGATAAGGCAGGCGGCGACTTTTCTTTTGATATTAATAAGTGGATCAGTATCCGTGAAAATAGTGATGCTATTAAAATGGGAGATTATAAGGGTCTGTATGCAGATGAAGATGGCCTTTACATATTTAGCAGAGCCTATAATGGCAAGAGCGTATATGTTGTGATCAACAATTCAGATGTGAAAAGGCTGATAAGAATTGAAGAGATGGCTTGTTTAAACAAAGGTCTTATCAATCTTGTTACAGGAGAAGGGTTCGAAGGAGATTTAATGCTTGATGCTTACTCAGGTCTTGTGCTTGAATAACAATTCTATAATTTATTAATATAATTTATTAATTTGAATATGGGTTGATTTTCTAAAGGATTTAACCTTTTTTTCCGATATAAAGACAGGTACAAATAGCAGTATTTGTTGAGGAAAGAAAGGAACTTCCTTATGAACGCTGAACAATATAAGAGAGCCAATAAAAATAGTTACTATGTTACTATTGTTATTCTTCTAAGCGGTCTCGCTATGACGGTATTTAATATCGTTCAAGAAGGCATGTCGGCTGGTAAGAATGCACTTATTATCAGCGCTATTGTGGGTGCGTTGATGGCTTCTTTAGGTAACTTTAAATTCCAGGGAGTAAAAAGAGGCTCTATACTAATAATGGGCGGAGCAACAATCTTCTATGTTGTCCTTCTTTTATCAGTTGATGAACTTGTATACTTTGCATTCGGTCTTCCGATTCTTATCTGCAGTATTATTTATCTGAATGTAAAGCTGTGTACATACGGTATTGGAGCTATTAGTGTTTCGTTCATAATAACAGTAATAAGGAGCAAAGTTGTCAGCGGCAGTTTTGATCTGCAGCTTGTTCCGGCGTTTTTAACTTTAGCACTTGCATTTGTAGCGTGCCTTTGCACCGTTACACTTCTTACTAAGTTTAATGAAGAAAATAATGCTGTAATAAGCGAGAATGCTGAGAAAACTCTTGCTACAGGTAATCAGATGGCAGAGATTGCCAATACGATCACTGACCTTTTTAATTCTTCCCAGCAGAACATGCAGGATCTGACAGATATCATAAACGCCCAGTACGATGGAATGAAAGATATTGCCAGCAGTATGGAAAGTACGGCTCAGTCCATTACGACTCAGGCTCAGAGAGTTCAGGAGATTCAGGAGGAAACTAATACAACCGAGCAGCATAGACTGGATATGACCAAGGCATCTGAAAGTGCGCAGAGTGCTGTAACTGATGGCGTTAAGGTCATTGAAGAGCTTAAGGCTAAGTCAGAAGATGTTTCCAGAACCAGTCAGGTTACGGTTGATGCAACACAAGCCGTTATCAATAAGGTTGCAGAAGTTACCAAGATAGTAAGTTCTATCCTTTCTATATCCAAACAGACCAACCTTCTTGCACTTAACGCCAGCATAGAGGCTGCAAGAGCAGGAGAAGCCGGTAAAGGATTTGCGGTTGTTGCTAATGATGTTCGTGAACTTGCGGCAGAGACCAATACAGCTTCTACAGAGATCACTAATATCATTAACGAGCTGACAGAAGATGTTCAGAAGGCAATGGCAAGTATCGATGATACAGTTAATTCAGTTTCTGAGCAGAACGAGATGATCGAAACTGTTGGAGAAAATTTCAGTAGCATTAATGAAAATGTTAGCGATATGCTTGGAAGATTTGCTGAGATTGGCGAAGGCATGAAATCCATTGCAAGCTCCACAACAGAGATTAACGATAGTATTTCCAACCTTTCAGCATCCAGCCAGGAAGTTGCATCACTTTCTAATGAAGGTGCAAGATCATCAGAAGAAGCGGTTGAGAAGTTTGAAGACTTTAAGGGAATACTTCTTAATATTTTCATGGAAGCCAACAAGCTTCGTGATATGCAGACCAAATAATTATTATTTAATGTGAAAAAAGGAAAGTTCCATATAAAGACCGGTCCCTAAACGAAGACGAATAAGTCGATCGTTTGGGGACCGGTTTTTTATTGTAGATTTAAGGGATTATCAGAAGTCAACTTCTGTATCGTAGTAGCAGCACTTAAGGAGCTTCTCCATCTCTTCCTGAGAAGGTTGACGAGGATTTGATCCTGTGCATGCATCAAGGATTGCATTAGCAGCAATGTCGTGAAGTCTTTCAAGGAATACATTTTCAGGAACGAAGCCCTGCTCTGTTGGATAGCTGTCAGCGCCATAGTTCTTGATACAGTGAGGAATGTTAAGGTCATCGTTCATCTTGCGAAGGTATTCGATGAGGAGCTTAACCTTCTCTTCGTCACTTGATCCGCCAAGGTGCATAACATCTGCGATCTTTCCATATCTCTTAAGCGCAACAGGATCTTTTGCGTTAAATGCGATTACCTTAGGAAGGTACATAGCGTTAGCTGCGCCGTGGATAATGTGTGCGCCGTGGTCGGCAAAAGCAGCACCTGTCTTGTGAGCCATTGAGTGAACGATCCCAAGAAGAGCATTGGAGAATGCCATACCAGCAAGACACTGAGCGTTGTGCATAGCATCACGCTTGTCCATGTCACCGTTATAAGAACCAACCAGATCAGCCTGGATCATTTCGATAGCATGAAGAGCAAGAGGATCAGTATAGTCACAGTTTGCTGTAGAAACATAAGCTTCGATAGCGTGTGTGATAGCATCCATACCTGTATGAGCTACAAGCTTCTGAGGCATGGTATGAGCAAGCTCAGGATCAACGATAGCAACATCAGGTGTGATCTCGAAGTCTGCGATAGGATATTTGATTCCCTTGTTATAGTCTGTGATTATTGAGAAAGCTGTAACTTCTGTAGCTGTACCGGATGTAGAAGAAATAGCACAGAATTTAGCCTTTGTACGAAGTTTAGGAAGACCGAATACCTTACACATATCTTCGAATGTTGTATCAGGATATTCGTATTTGATCCACATTGCTTTTGCAGCATCTATAGGAGAACCGCCACCTATAGCAACGATCCAGTCAGGACCGAACTTCTGCATAGCTTCAGCGCCTTTCATAACTGTATCAACAGAAGGATCCGGTTCAATACCTTCAAAAAGTTCAACTTCCATACCTGCTTCTTTCAGGTAAGAAACAACCTTGTCAAGGAATCCGAATTTCTTCATTGATCCGCCACCAACACATACAATTGCCTTTTTTCCTTCAAAGGTCTTGAGTGCTTCAAGAGCGCCTTTCCCATGATAAACGTCTCTTGGTAAAGTAAAACGTGCCATAAAAATCTCCTCCTGCATTATATAGTTTTTTGTTATCATTTTAACAATGTAACAATAATATTTTATCACAAAATGATTTGCTGCGGTGTGAATTTATTATGAACAGTACAGTTTTTCTATAATTTAGAAATAATCTATTTTTGATATTCCTTATTCACAGATTTGTTTTTGACGCATTATTGATAATGATTTAGAATTAATATGGTATGATTTCTTGATTTTTATATGTAGTAAAGCTTTGACTTGGCAACCGGTTTTGACAAAAGGAGATAACTCTATGAAAACAAGGATTTTTAAGAAAGTTGTTGTGACTTTGACTTTACTTATTTTTTCTATGGTGATCGCGTTCGGTGCTGCTACCCATTCTTTTGCCCAAAATAATTCAGAGAGTGTTTTGAATACATTACAGACATATGCAGCTTCGAAAGAGTATAGCAAAGCAGCTCAGTATCTCCATACATTATATTCAGATGGAAGGATATTCAAGTTCGGAGTAAGTGACAGTGCTCCTATAATAAGAGATAACGGAGACGGAACAGGATGCGGATTATATCAGGGGGTGGATGCATTTCCAAATGGTAAGCCCACTGTATATTTCTATTATGGTGGAATGACAGGAGGCATCAGAACAGGATCCGGAGTTATCATAAACTGGTCATGGAACAGCGACGGTTTTGAAGATGGCTATTATTCTTTTGAAGGAGAGTTTGCACAGGATCTTCCTAATGGAACAGGAACATCAACAGAGGTTGTATACTATTTATATACAAATATTACTAATGGTACATATACAAATGGTCTTGAAGATGGTGTGATGGTCGAGTCTCAGATCAAGGAAGTATTAGAGGAGTTTGAATACAGAGATCTTACTTATACTTCTGTGGGCGGCGTAAGACAGGACAAGACGCTGGATGTAGCAGATCATATCTATCAGCAGATCAGAGATTATGGTGTTGAGGATTCCTGTACTAAAGAAGAAATAGTTGAAGCACTTAGAAACTGGTCAATTCTTCAGGGCGGATACATATATATGTATGATCCAAATTATACTAATGTATGTAATCATGGCTTTGGATTTGATGAAGAAGACGGGCCTTTCTGCAACTATGAATGGTGTGTTTGGACTACTGACGGAACGGTTGAAGGCGTAAAACATATTGTAAAATGACTTCTTGAATGTAAGTTAAATCAAGCATGTATTTTGTGATTTGATGAATCAACGTAATAAAGTTGACCATTATAATAAGAAGGATCATTTTAAGCGTAAAGATAGTTTGTAATTTGTATATCAAAAAAATACACAAAAAGAGGAATCAGAATATTTTCAAGAAATCACGAAAATATTCTGATTCCTCTTTTTATAGTATTTATGCGCGTTTTGAGAGCTTTTTGAATATAAATATGGATAATCTTAGATATTCTTTTTCCAAATTGTAAAAGAATTTTGAAGAAAGATAGAAGTATTTTCAATTTTTTTTATATAAACGGTTTATTATAATTCTTTTATCACAGAGAGGGAGATTCATCTGACGTTCGGCGGTTGAT
>CAMVNV010000099.1 GCA_947168935.1 uncultured Butyrivibrio sp.
TTCCAATGGGAAGGCTCTACGATGAAAAGGGCATGCATTACTTTTTACAGGTTAATGAGTGTACAAAGCCCAGTGCTTCAAGGTATCCTGTGAGGCTTAAGGACTGGATAGGAATCGAGAACCTGTCACAGTACGAAGCCTTTGTGGTTTCCTGGCATGATTTTTGTAAAAAAATGGGAGAAGCTCTTTCAAAGGTTGCAGATCCCCAGAAGACCTACACTGCAAGGTACATACTCCAGAAATTCTATGTAGAGCCATATAGAACAGGTGCAACTTTCTGGGATCAGTATGACAAAAGGCTTGAAGAAGTGTCTTTAAAGCTTGGATTAAAGTAATTTTGACGATACATATGATATATGCCTTGTAGAAGCCTGTTCTTTTTTTGAAAAAAGTCAGCAAAAAGTAGTAAAAAGTCATCAATATATATTCTTGAATGTTAGATTCAAGATGTCATATAATTACGTTTGTCGGCATATAGCAAACGAAAGGATTAGTTTATGAACAACATTCTTGCACCGTCTATTTTATCAGCTGATTTCAAAAATCTTGGAAAACAGATAGCGGACTGTAAAACCGCCGGAGCCCAGTACCTCCATATTGATATTATGGACGGAGTGTTCGTTCCTTCCATTTCCTTTGGCCTTCCCGTTATAAAAAGTATAAGGGACGCTACAGATGCGGTGTTTGATGTTCACCTTATGATCACTAATCCTATCAGATATATAAAAGAATTCGCTGCAGTTGGAGCAGACATCATCACCTTTCATCAGGAAGCAGCTCCTGATCCATGGGCAGTTATCGAACTAATCCATTCATACGGCAAGAAAGCCGGAATATCTATAAAGCCCGGAACACCTATCGATGTTCTTGAGCCCTATCTTAAAAATGTAGACATGATCCTTATCATGAGCGTTGAGCCAGGTTTTGGCGGCCAGAATTATATCCCCTCATCAACAGATAAAATCCGTGATCTTAGAAATCACTTGAATACACTTGGACTTCGTGACCTTGATATCGAGGTTGATGGAGGAATCAAGTCAGATAATGTAGAGATGGTAGTTGGCGCAGGTGCTAACGTGATAGTAGCTGGATCAGCGATATTTAATGGTAACGTTCAGGCCAATATCAAGGACTTCCTTGGTAAGATGCATTAAAAAAATAACTTCCCGTATACCAAAAAGGTGCGGGAAGTATTTTTATTGCTTAACCCATCTTTTTATGCTGCTGGTGGGCAGTCATAGGAATGAGAATATTTGATGGAACAAGTTTTGATAAAGAACATGCAAGTTTCATGCGAAGGGTAGGTACTATTACTACCTTTCTTTTTTTTATCATTTTGATAGCGTAGGATACGCAGCCGGAGGCTGATATTCCCTTAAGTGCGAAGACTACACCAGCAACATCGTTAAACTCTGTATTAACAGGACCTGGACACAAAACTCCGAGATAAGTTTTGCTGCCCTGAGCTTTAAGTTCATGTGCTATAGCTCTTGTGAGACTTACAACGTAAGCTTTAGTAGCATAATAGGTCGCCATATATGGACCTGCAGGAAGGAGACCTGCGGATGAACCTATATTAAGGATATATCCGCCGCTTTCGCTGTCCATAAGTGGTATCATGCGCTTAGTTAGGCGATGAAGTGCCTTGATGTTGACATTTATCATCTCCATCTCACGCTTTTCTTCGCAGTCAGTGAAGTTTCCGGAAAGACCGAATCCCGCATTATTGATAAAAACAGAAAGTCTGTTTCCTGGATTTTCTTCTATTAAGTTTTTGATATGATCGCAAAGTTTATTTATTTCTTTTTTCTCAGAAAGGTCAGCTGTGAATATGCTGCTTTCAGAAGACAGCTCTTTTTGAAGCTCAAGAAGCTTATCTTTTCTTCTTGCGACCATGAGTATGTAATAGCCTTCTTTGGATAACTGACGAGCAAATTCAGCACCGAGCCCTGAGCTGGCGCCGGTAACAACTGCGATGTTTTTCATATGTATCTCCGCTGTTTCTGCGATGGTTGTATTATAAGTTATGAAACTAGTCTTTTATATTTATTAATGGACATTAGATAAGAGTTATCATATACTAAAGTTGCAAAAGGCGCTACCAGAGATGGTCAGCCTTGGTTAACAGTGATAAAAGCAGTCGTTATCCTTGGGCAGGGTGGCTGCTTTTATTGTGTATTCAAGAGTAAATAATTTGACATTATAAAGCAGTAATCATATACTTAAATTATAAAAGAGCTACCAGAGATGGTCAGCCTTAGTTAATCGTAATAAAAGCAGCCGTTAACCTTGGCGAGGGTGGCTGCTTTTGTTTTGTCTATGATCGCTAATAAACTTAATTACAGCGCACGCTAAATTAACGATTGCTGTAGCAAGTTTAATGTAATCTAACAAGAAGCGTAACCTTTCTTTGTATTTTCCTCATAAGATTCCTCCTTTCATAAAGGAAGTTCTCTGTGAAAGCACAGGCAAAAGGCTGACCACCATACACATCTGTATTCTGAAAGCTCCAGATATCTATTTTATCATATTTCCCGGCATTCGCAATCAAAAACCATCGATAAAATCTAGCAATTAGCAGCTTTTTTCTGACTGGAAAAATATAATATGAAAATATCCTTGTATGTTATAATAGCAAGGCATGTGTTTGGATGATATTAGAGATCATTATATGCTGCAAGTATATTAAAGGGAGGGTCGGTCATATGAAGATTGAAGTTCACGGCGCATGGGGAGATGTTATCAAAGCACAGGAAGAAGGAGAAGAGAGCGTTGTTCTTGCCTGGGAGGGCGAGTACAGAAAAGACGACTTTATAGATTTTAAAGGCCTTGATAAGGGAGCGTTTTATAAGCTGAAGATTGATCCAACAATCGAAGAAGCCCTTATATTTGTAACTACAGATTCTTTCAGATATATAATCCCCTTTTATGAAAAGAAAACAAGCTATAACCCAATGTCCTTTGTAGGAAACAGACATCTTGTTTCTATCAGAAAGGCATATGAGTTTGAGGTTAATGCTACAAGGAACTTATGCCTTAATCCCTGCGATCAGCATGAAGTTACAGGTGTATATCCTCATGCATCAGCCAATGTTGAGACAAGAGGTGAAGCCGTTTTTGCTGCAAGAAATGCAATCGACGGAGTAATAGAGACAAGGTCTCACGGCGAGTGGCCATACGAATCCTGGGGCATTAACAGACAGGATGATGCCACTATCAAAGTAGAGTTTGGATATCCTGTTGATATTGAAGAAATCCGTCTTTATACAAGGGCAGACTTTCCTCATGATAACTGGTGGATCAGGGGAACATTCAACTTCTCTGATGGAAGCGCAGAAACAGTGGATATGGAAAAGAAGGTTCAGAACCCCCACATCTTTTCTATCAAAAAGAAGGCGATAGAGTGGCTTACACTTGGAGACCTTATTAAAGCAGATGATCCAAGCCCATTCCCTGCACTAACACAGATTGAAGTATATGGAAGACCATCGCAAAAATAATAAAATCATACTATTGATATTCATAGAGGAATAAAGGACTATGACTAAATCCGGACTTTTAGAGATCAAAAAGAGATTCAAATTTAAGGATTGCTCATTTAGCGGTATGGCGTATGCCATTTTTGATAATGAGGGAAAAGAAATTGAGGGAGCGGATAGCACACGTTTTCTGACTCTTGATGATGATGAGCAGGAAAAATACATATCACTAATAAGCAAAGCTTATTCCGCTGCAGGAGGAGCTTTTGCAGAAGATGTTACTGTAATAGGCGATGATGCAAAAATGCTTATGGCACTTGCAAAGTCTGATATTCCGGATGCATCTTTAGTCCGCGCCTGGGCACAGGAGATAATCGGAAATTATGATGCAGACGGCGAATATGCACTTCTTGTATTTTCTGATGCATACGACGTTCCTGCTAAGGATACAGGTAAGAATAAAACTGGAGAATCAGAAGAAGTTTACAGCTATATCGCAGCATGTATCTGCCCGTTTAAGCCGGCCAAGGGCGGTATCATGAAGACAAGTGAAAATAAGCTTCATGCTTCTGACGTTATCAAGGTGCTTGGTAATCCCGTTGCAGGCTTCATGTACCCTGCTTTTAACGACAGGTCATCAGACTATGATAACATGTACTGCGTTGTCAAGAACGACCCTGAGCGTGAAATGATAAGAGGCATGTACGCAGCAGACATCCCGGATTATGTTAAGCCTGAGCCAAAGAAGAAAGTTAAGGCTGATAGTGAAGATGGTCTTACCATGGAAGCAGCTAAGCAGGCAGCAGATGAAGAAACTGCAGAAGGTTATACACTTCACATGGAAGCTTCAATTAAGCAGTCTGCGGGCGCAGATACATCCATTCGCCAGAATAGCGACGTAGAGATCCAGACAAGACCTGAAGGCTTTGGAGAAAATATTGAAACCCTCACAGAAAAAGCTATGCAGGAGAAGCTCCGTGAAGAAGCAATGATGGAAGAAGAAAAAGAGCAGTTATTTGAAGGCCTTAATAATTTCCACAAGGATCAGGTAGTTCTTCCTGAAGATAAGATAATCGAGAGAGATGTTAACGGCCGTAAGTTCTTCCTTGTTCCTGAATCACTTATTCCGTACGATAAGCTCCAAGAACTTCTTGAGTCACTTATGCAGGGAGCGTAAATGGGAAAATGTTTTCGAAGATTAAAAAGAAACTCAAAAAAAGATATGAGCCTAAGGAGAAGGGTGGGGAGGTTCTTTTCAGGTTCAATAAGCTATTGGGTGCGTATATTTTTACCTTTATAATTTTTATTCTGATGGGGCTTTTCTTTTTGCTATTATCAGTAGTTGATTGTGCCTTTGGGGTGATGGGAATTATTTGGCCCATTTTTGGAATGTTACTTATTGGCTTTCTTAGATTATGTGAGCCAGCCTATATATTAGACCAGGATCATTTGGAAATACATGTTTTTGGTATTCACTGGAAGATTTACTACAGAGATATAAAGTTTGTATACAAGTCTGCAACTTCAATTGTTATAGAACGAAGAGAAAAACATCCTTACATGATCGACGCAAGATATGTTGATCCTTCATTTGAAAAGTATCTGGACAGGTATTTGAGATATTGTAATCAAAAGGTTAGAAAAACAGTTCCAAGTACATCAGAACTAAGGAGTTTAAATTTAGACATAAAAACAGATTTTTATATTAAGCAGGCAGGAGCACTTGTTATAAGTATTTTTTTTATTATATGGGGATTATTATGTACGTGGCTATTGCTTGCCATTGATTTTCATGAAGATGGATTATTTGGATTATTTTTTGCACTGGCGTTGATGGTATCAAATATAGCCCTCTGTCTATTCATGATCTGCAGATATTTGATCAGGTATCATTTTGCGGATTCATGCATTGAGCAGAAGCTTTTTTTCTTTACGATTAAAAGAGTTGATCTGATAGATATTTCAAAAGTCACTAAAAAAGAAGAATATGTAAGAGTAAACCGTGGGAATTCCTATTATACGGATATGATCCGTATTTACGGTAAGGGAAAAGAGCTTTTTAAGAATAGACCAATTAACAGTGCCGAGTTTTATAATTTCTCGGATGTCCTTATATATTTTGGCAATAAAAAAATAAAGATACAGGAACTGAGCTGAACGAAGAGATAATAACGGAAGCGGAGTTTTGGTTAGAGAGAATACATTCACAAAAACTAATCTACAAGTAAAGCGCAATTATTGGGAATAATCGGAAAATAAATAATAGGTTATGATCAGGTTTCTTTAATACAATGAAAAAGAAACCTGACTTTTTTTATACAGAAATATCATGAACTTAATAAGGTCATGTGTAAGAATGAAACTTTTCTAATTTACAAATAATAGGTGAGTACAGATGAATAATACAGAGATTAAAAATCAGATAGAAGCATATAATATACGCTATAAAAGCCAGTGCAAGAATGCTGGTGAATCCATGACCCTTGGCGGACACGACGTTGGCTGCAATGTCTGGACACAGGATAATATATTGTACCTGTACATGGCACAGAGTGGAACCTTCGACGAAGCTGGCAATATGGTCAAGGCAGGAAGGATCAAGATTGAATTTGATAAGAGTCCCTTCAAGGATTCATATTCTCAGGAACTTCGCCTCTATACAGGAGATATACTAATTGAAGGTATGTCAGATGGCGTCAGGACCCAGATCCTTTTATGGACTGATATCAAATACGGCTCAACTCATATTCAGATAGATTCTGAAGTAGACCACAAAATCACTGTCTCCTACGAGAACTGGAGAAATCTGGCAGGCGGCTTTTCTAACGGAAGATTTATATTCACCCACCTGAACATGGGTGAAACTCATTTTGACAGAATGGTTGCAGAAGAAGAGCTTGAGCCAATCAAAGATAAGTTTCCCAACGTACAGAAAAATCTTGTATATGGCGGATGCCTCTTTGCTGATGGCATAAACTTTATTGGCAGCGAAGAATCTTCTTACGAGAATCTTCCTTGCATATCCCACAAGATGGCACTTAAGGGAAAGAGCCTCGAAATCTGCACAGTACTCCACCTTTCCTACGCAGGAGATACAGATAAGTGGAAAACTGAACTTATAAAAAAGATAGAAAAGATATTGGACGAAGGATCAGTATCCCTCAAAAAAGAGTCAGAGACCTGGTGGAAAGAAACCTGGGAGAGAAGCTATATCTTTATAAAGAAAGACAGAAAAGACGAATCTGACCCTGTATGGCAGATGGGAAGAAACTACCAGCTCTTTAGATATATGCTTGCTTGTAACGCATATGGTTCATATCCTACCAAGTTCAATGGAGGTCTTTTTACAATAGATCCATGTGTATGGGGAGCAAGATTTGGAGCAAGAACTCCTGATGAAAGAGATTGGGGTGGCATAGTATTTACAGCCCAGAACCAAAGACTCGTGTACTGGCCAATGCTTAGAAGCGGTGACGTAGCCTGGATGAAGCCTCAGTTTGACTTTTATTTCAGACTCCTTGAAGGCGCTAAAGCCAGAACCAAATTCTTCTTTGATGTTGACGATGCAGCCTGCATCCCTGAACAGACAGATGCCAACGGACTATCCGCTTACTACGGGCTCCACGGCCTTGATTACCCAATCCATGTAAGATACCACTATGTAACTTCAGTGGAATTTTCATACATGATGCTTCAGTACCTTGAGTTTACTAAGGACGAAGATCCTGCGCCCTACATAGAGTTTATCGATACAATACTTAACTTCTATGACAAGAAATACAATAAGCTTGATGAAAGAGGATGCAGAATAATCTTCCCATCCACAGCCCAGGAAACCTATCATAAAGCTGGAATAGTAGATGTCTGGGGACAGGAAGGAAGATATGCAGCCAACTATAACGAAGATGAAACAGCAGCCAAAAACCCTGCTGACGTAATCTATGCACTCCGTGCTGTTATAAAGACCCTTCTCAAGGATTCACTTGGAAGCGACGAGCAAAGAGCTAAATGGAAGAAGCTGATGGATGAACTTCCTCCTATACCATTTGAATATAAAAATGGACATAACGTAATAGCTCCCTGCGAAGAGCCTAAGGAGTACGTTAAGACTAACTGCGAATTCCCGCAGCTCTACTGTGCATATCCATATCATGAAGTTGGCATTGGTGACACCAATAATAAAGACCTCAAGATAGCCAGAGATACCTATTTCTATGGCTGGGATGAAGAAGATCAGCTTATGAACCTTAGCTGGATGTATGTTGGCCTTCTTGCTGCAAGACTTGGTCTTACAGAAGAAGCTATGAAATATCAGCTTGATAAATTAAAAGATTCAGGCAGAAGATTCCCCGCCTTCTGGGGCCCGGGGCACGACTACACCCCCGATCATAACCACGGCGGTTGCGGAATGATAGGCCTCCAGGAGATGCTTATGCAAGTAATAGACGATAAGATCTACATGCTACCTGCATGGCCAAAGGATATTGATGTAGAATTTAAGCTCTGGATCGACAAGGACAAGTTTGTAGAAGCTAAATATGTCAATGGAATATTAGAGCATAATAATTAATAACTTTATCTTTGCGTTAAAAAATACAAATAAAAAGTTCTAGCCAAGTGAGCTAGAACTTTTTCATTTTATAGAGTTTTCTGTATCCTGAGGGAGTATTGCCCGTCTTTTTGAGGAATACTCTGTTAAAAGACTGGACCGTTTCAAATCCTACCTTTGCAGAAATATCATTTATACTAAGTTCAGAACTTGTGAGATACTCCTTGGACTGCTTGATCCTGCAGGCATTAACATATTCTTTAAATCCCGTATTAGTATACTCTTTGAAAATTCTGGAAAAATAACAGGTTGAAAAACCAAATTTCTCCGAAACCTCCTCGAGACTTAAATGCTCATGATAATGCGATGAAAGATAATCGCACACCTCGTTAAGGGCTTTGTTGTACTTCACAAGCTCTTTTGCACTGTTGCAATAATCCTTCTGGCTTGGAAGAGATCCTGCCATAAGACTGTTACCGATCTTATCAAGGATCTGCAAAAGATAAGAATATACGATGAGCTCACGAAGGGCATTTGAACCAAAGTAAGCATCATGCATCATATATAAAATGGAACCGATGTTTTCGGCAAGAACGGGATCCTGCTCAGATTTAATGAGGATAGGCTTTTCCATAATGTCCTTGATAAGGGCTATACTCCTGATGTCATTGATGATGGAAGGATCAAGGAGATGTACATATCCTCTGCAGTCATTCATTGGGAAAAGAGTATGGATCATTTTGCTGGGAATGATCAGAATATCACCCGGGCATACCTTGTATTCAACACCCTGAATAGTACTGATATAGTAGCCTCGTTCACACTGGACGATCTCAAGTGGCTGGTGATGGTGAAGACCAAAGCATTCCTGCTTTGATGTATACCAGATACGGACCATTGTGCCTGGTAGATAATCTACATATTCATAAGTTCCGTCATAAGTTGTTCCGGTACCGCCTGTGTAAGGCTGTGGGCGGATCGGATTCATGTATCGTTCCTGTTCAGTTATGGCATTAGAACCAGATATTCTTTTCTTAGACATATATAAATCTCCATGCTGCGAAACAGAACAGCAGTTTTAAAACGAGGTTTTTAATATATCAAAACAATACTTTTAATACTTGCAATAACTAAAAACTAATGAAACAACAGTTTTCACAAATAATAATATAAAATAATTTAGATATCAATCCTATTTCTGCATAAATTTTACAAAAAATATTAGGAAAAATATAGATCATTCGGGAACTTGACAACAATTTGAAAAACCCACCGCAAGAATTGATAATGATATGACAAAAACTGTGTGATTTAAGACAAGAAATGAGAAAATCTGCCGAAAGCCAAATGATATATTTTTGCCATAAGAGGAATACGTGTGGGGAGGTTAAGAAATGTTCAAAAATAAACGTGAAAAGAGGGCGTTTATAAACTTTCTTCTTATAGCGCCTTTCATAGTTCTTACGCTTGTCTTTTGCTACTATCCGCTGTATGGCTGGGTATATGCATTCTTTGATTACAGACCGCCAAGACCGATGACAATTGATAGCTTTGTAGGATTTAAGTGGTTCAAATCTCTGATAGAATCAGACGTCAAGGTTAAGCAGATCGTGAGTGTTCTTAGAAATACTTTTGTAATGAGTGGAATCACACTGTCTACATCATGGATTCCAATGCTTTTTGCAGTATTTCTTAATGAGATCAGAAATACAAAATTCAGAAAGTTCGTTCAGACTGCAACAACTCTTCCTAACTTCATAAGCTGGGTACTTGTATATTCAATAGCATTTTCGCTTTTTAACAGTACAGGTATGATGAACTCCTTCCTTCAGAAGCTCACACTCATCGATGAGCCGATTCTTTTCCTTCAGGCATCAGATCATGTATGGCTTACTCAATGGCTGTGGCTTACATGGAAGAACCTCGGATGGGCAGCTATCATGTACATCTCAGCAATTTCAAGTATTGATGAAGAGATGTATGAGGCAGCAAGAGTTGACGGTGCTAACAGATGGAAGATCATATGGACTATAACAATTCCAAATCTTCTTCCAACATTCTTCGTACTTCTTATGATCAACATCGGAAACTTCCTTTCAAATGGTATGGAGCAGTACTACGTGTTCCATAACGCATTCAATAAAGAATATATACAGGTTCTTGACCTTTATGTATTTAACCTTGCGATGGGAAGCGGAAGTTACTCTATCTCAGTTGCCATCAGTATGCTTAAGAGTATCGTAAGCCTTGCACTTTTGTTCTTTGCAAATGGTGTGTCCAAGATGGTAAGAGGTGAAAGCATACTTTAACAGGTGAATAAATATAAGGATGTTCACTTGTTGCATGGATTATAAGGAGAGAGGGTAATGGAAAGTATTATTCAGGAAACTGGTGATAATTCATCAAAAATATCCAGAAAGAAGTCCGGAGAAAAACATATGGAAAAAACCGGTAGTACTAAAAATAAAATGCACAGAACAACAGGAGATATTGTCCTTGAAGTTTGCTGCTACATCTTCTTCATATTTGCAGCTATCGTGTGCGTATATCCATTTTATTACATCATCATCAATACAATTAGTGCCAATGACTTGAGCCAGAGAGGTGTTATCCTCTTTTTGCCACAGGAGATCCACTTCCACAACTATGCAAGTGTTCTTAAAGTTGACGGACTGGCTCAGGCTTCTATGATATCAGTATTAAGAACAGGAATCGGTTCACTTCTTACTGTATCCGCATCATCCTATCTTGGATACATGTTTGCACAGCGTTATATGTGGGCCAAGAAATTCTGGTACAGACTTGTAGTAGCTACCATGTATTTTAACGCAGGTATCATTCCATGGTTCCTTACAATGAAGAACCTGGGACTTACCAATAATTTCCTGGGATATATTCTTCCTACAATTGTGTCACCATTTTTCATTATCCTTACCAAGACCTTTGTAGAAGGAATCCCCGGAGAACTTTCAGAAGCAGCAGAGCTTGACGGAGCAGGCGTTCTTAAGACTTTTTTCCATGTAATGCTTCCTGTTATGAAGCCTATCATGGCTACTATTGCAATATTTGCAGCAGTTAACCAGTGGAATGCATTCCAGGATACGCTCCTTCTTGTTACAGACAGTAAACTTTACAGTTTGCAGTTCCTTCTGTATCAGTATCTGAATCAGGCAAGTTCACTGTCATCACTTGCCAATAACTCAAGCTCCAACTCACTTGCAGCAGCTGCAGCAACAATGCAGACAGCTACAAGTATCAGAATGACGATTACAGTAATTGTAGTAATTCCTATTATGTTGGTATACCCGATCTTCCAGAGATATTTTGTAAAAGGTATCATGATCGGCGCAGTTAAGGGTTAATAACTACGCGACTTATGCGTAGAATTTTTAAAGGAGGGTTATATGAAAAACAGCTTTAAGAAAAAAGTACTTGCTACTGGTCTGACAGCTGCAATGACAATCGCTGCAGTGACCGGATGCGGTAAGGGAGCAGAAAACGGTTCCGGAACACAGACTTCCGGAGCAGGCGCAGGTGATCACTCAGAAGAGATGACATTTGAAGTTTACGACGTTGCTGCTAACTATCAGGGCGAGCAGACAGGATGGTTCGGATGGGTACTTAAGGATCGTCTGAACATTAAACTTAATATCATCGCACCTCAGGTATCAGGTGATGCATCTCAGCTCTATCAGACAAGAGTAGCATCAGGTGACCTTGGTGATATCGTCCTTCTTGATAATGCAGACATGCAGGATTGTATCAATGCAGGTCTTATCATGGATATCGGTGACGAGATCTGGAACTATCCAAACCTTTCCAAGTACAAAGAGCAGATCGAAGCATTCAATGGCAATCTTGAAGGCGCAAGTGATGGAAGCGTATTTGCTATTCCGCTTGAAATGAACTCCAATGGTCCTACAGATTATGTAGAGAATACAGTAAGTTCAATGCCTCGTGTAAGATGGGACTACTACGTAGAAGCAGGCTCACCTGAACTCAAGACAACAGATGATCTTATCGATCTTCTTAAGACAATCCAGGAAAATCATCCTACAAATGATGACGGTGACAAGGCTTACGCTATCACAATGTGGCCTGACTGGGACGGAACAAGTATTGAAAACGTTAACCAGCTTACAAAGTGGTATGGCGAAGAAGTTAACGGTTCAGTTCTTATCTCCGGAGAAAATACAATAAGACCTCTTACAGACAAGGACGGCGCATACTACAAGATGCTCAAGTTCTTCTTCCAGGCACAGATGGCAGGTATCGTAGATCCTGACTCTGCTACACAGGACTGGAACTCAGCTTGTGACAAGATGCGTGGATCAAGAGTTTACCTTACATGGAACAACTGGATGCAGGGCTTTACAAATACACCTGCTAACGGCGAAGCAAGAAAGAACTTCGTTCCACTTCCAATTGACGACATGAACGTATTCCAGACATCAGATTCTTACTATGGTGATGGCCGTGTAATCGGTATCGGTTCAGGCGTTACACCAGAAGAGAAGACAAGGATCCTTGAGTTCCTTGACTGGTACTGCTCACCTGACGGACTTCAGACACAGCACGTTGGTATTCAGGATGTTATGTATACAGTTAATGCTGATGGCAAGTATGAGCTTACAGAAGCTGGTCTTAACAGATTCACAGCAGATGTAGAGATTCCTGAAGAGTACGGCGGCGGTAACTTCACAGATGGTAACAACAACATCAACCAGTGGATCGTTGCAGGTATCGAGACTAACCCTGAAACAGGCGAGACATACTCATCTGATTACTGGGCAAGCTATGTTGAACTTAACACAACAGCTACAACTAAGGAATGGGAAGAGAGATTCGGAGCAAAAGACGAAGTTGAATACTTAAAGGCTAACGATAAGGCAGACTTCGTTCCATGGATCAACATGTCACTTCCTTCAGATGATACAGATGTAGCTCTTGCAAGAAGCCAGTGCGGTAAGGAAATCTGTGATGCATCATGGAGAATGGTATGGGCTACAAGCGAAGAAGAGTTCGACCAGATGTGGGATGAAATGGTTACAACACTTAACGGACTTGGATGGGAGTCAGTAGTTGCATTTGATACAGAGAAATATCAGGCAGTTATCGATGCTCGTATTGCTGCTATGCAGTAAGAATTAGTATTCCTATTAACCGGATGATGGTTTTTGATACAGATCATCTGAAATAGAATATCTATACTAAAAAAATATAAGCGGGTACCATTTGTGTGGTATCCGCTTATTTAAAAGAGAGATTTCCTTATGTACAATATCGGTTCACTGATCACACCCGTCTGGGATACAAGGATAGTATATAGAGAGACTTTTGCAATGATAAAAGAGGGTGATACCTGCAAAGCCCCTTTCTTATATAAGCCTGATAGAATTCTTAAGATTGAAAGCTATGATGGCGCTGGCGTATATGAACTTGGACGTGACTGTTATCTTGATGGAAATGAAATACACATGGCGCCCGGCACTAGGATCAAAATGATAGATGATACAAGATCATTAAATCCTGAAACTGTAGATGATTTCTCAGATATAACAGACCATCAGATCGCAATAACTTATAGAACAACAGATATCTGGAAAGGTTTCATTCCTTCCAATCAGATCGATAATCTTATTTCTTTTAAAAAGAAAATTGAAAATAGAGAAAAGCTTAATATCGTATTGTACGGTGACAGTATCTGCTGTGGTTTCGATAAAGGCGCAGAGTATAACTCTGATCAGCACCAGCCTGAGTGGCCTAAGGCTCTTATCGACGGTCTTCGAGACAGCTATGCATATGATAACGATGAAGATGTTCAGCTCATAAACGTATCAAAAAGCGGAATGGATTCAGAATGGGCATATGATAATGTCAGTGACCGTGTTTTTATTCACGATCCGGATCTTGTTATCCTTGGATTTGGTATGAACGATAGTGTTGAAGGATCCGTATATGCGAAGAAAACTTTAAAAATAATCGATAAGATAAGAGACAGATTCCCTAAGTGTGAATTTGTCATAATATCACCGATAGTACCTGATCCAAAAGCGCAAGGAACTGTGGATGACCTTGAACGATATCGGGACCAGTACTCAGAAGCTCTCAGTAGCATCACATCAAGAGGCATTGTACTTGCAGATGTTCAAAGCATCTACAAAGAAATATTGAAGCATAAGCGCTACGCAGATATAACAGGAAATCTTCCGGATCATCCTAACGAATTTATATCTGCAGTCTATGCGCAGGTGCTATATGAAACCCTGCGACTTAATTAAGCCCCTCATTGATACACCTTAGATAAAAAAGTCCCGCTCTCAGATCACAAACTGTGTGAGAACGGGGCTGCTTTTTGTTTAGAAATTGTATGACTTCTTGAATGTAAATTACAGAAACGCGCATTTACTGCGTGTTTCGT
>CAMVNV010000100.1 GCA_947168935.1 uncultured Butyrivibrio sp.
ATTCATCCCACCACCTATAGAGGTGGGGGATTTCTTGCTCACGGCGTGTTAAAATATCGATGGTTGATTCGGATGAAAAGAGTAAAAAATAGCTGGGTTCCAAATATCTGGTTCCCAGCTTTCTTTACAATCGCTTATTTGAAGAGCTTTCTTCCAAGCCAAATGCAGATGCATGCTCCTACTACGGAAACAACAAGGCTTCCGATGAGGTTAGTTGGTGCAAATCCAATAAGTCTGAATACGAATCCACCAACAGCACCACCGGCGATACCAAGAATGATATTCTTAATTGTGCCGGACTTCTCATTCATTAACTTGCTGGCAATGAATCCTTCTATTGCACCAAGAATAAGACCAAAAATAATTCCCATTATATTGTCCTCCATTTAAATATTTACTAACTAATATATTATGATACTTCGAAGGAGTTTAAGCAAATCTATTATTATCCTTGTTGCAAAAATCCCGATAATTAGTTACTGACATTGGGGCTGAACAGTAATGATAATTGAAGCGGCAAAGCTTATGAAGTTCTAAGTTTTTTATAAATTACATCTGTAATTTTGTGATAAAAAAATCCTATGAGTATAGTTGCAGTAATAACGATGATGTTGATCACTATGTTTTTCTTATCAAACATAATATTTGCTGTCCCAAAAATAATATGTGATAACTTGAGAATCTTTTCCTGAAAAAGGTATATTTCCAGCGTTATGGCACCCAAAAAAGGTAATAGGATTCCTTTTTTATTGGCGGGTATTATTTCAAACAGGTATGTTAGCAGCATCAGCACAGGATACGTCAATACCGAATAAAGGATATATTTCCATTTGTAATCCATGGTGTAAAAACCGTTAGAAGCAAATCCTGCTACGCCTATAAGCAGTGATACCCATAAAAGTATCCGCATAGTTTTAGTATCCTGCTTGTTTTCTATCGCATGTTTCCCCAGGTAAAGTCCAATAAAGTAAGCAGGAACTCTCTGCATGAAGCACATTATGTAAGTGAACAAGTTTATTAAAGGAAGAATAAGACATACGATGCTTATAGCTATTGATAGCAGATAACACAGTATTTTGTTTTGGTCATAAAGATTCATCCAAAAGGGAGTAATAAGATATAATACAAGAATTCCACTGACAAACCATTGAAAAGTATTCCCATTTATCCAGAACTGGATTGTCAGGGTAGTACATATTGCTTCAAAAAGCGTTATTTCATGGTTAAGGAAAACATAGATATTCCAGAGAATAGTAATTGGGAGAATAGTTATTCCGATCCTTAAGAATCTGTTCTTTAGGAAAGTTCCTACATCAGAGCATTTTCTCCATGCATAGCACATTGAAAAGCCTGAAATAGCCAGAAACTGATTAACACCAAAATCCCCCAGATTTTTGATCATTTTTAGAATATGTGGGTAAAAAATGTCAGTATGAAAAATAATGATCATTATAATAGAAATGCCCATGATGGAAGAACGATGCGTACTGATCTTATTCGTGCTCATTCGAAATTCCTCTCAAAACGTATTCTAAAAGTATTTTTTCTATTCAGATTTAATTATACACAGGTCAAGATAGTCATCAACATCTATCTCAATAATATCATCTGGAACTATTTCGTCAAAACAAACCCACTGACTTCCCATGGCGTGAACGAATTTTGATTTATCCAATAGATATACATATCCCTTACTTCCGTAATTGTAATGCCATTCATTTTGTTAATATCCTCACTTTGGGCTATTTTATTAAGAATTATAGCATAGTATACTAGTCATAGTTTCAAAGTATTAGATAATAATAGAAGTGAGAAAAAGTATGAAAACAGTAAATGTAGTTGCAGCAATCATCTGTGACGATTATAAGAAAAAGACAAAAATATTTGCAACCCAGCGAGGATATGGCGAATTCAAGGATGGTTGGGAATTCCCCGGAGGGAAGATAGAAGAGGGTGAAACGCCGGGGCAGGCACTAATTAGAGAGATAAAAGAAGAGCTCGGGGCGGAGATTGAAGTCCATGATCTTATTGATGTCATTGATCATGATTATGATACTTTTCATCTTCATATGCACTGTTTCTGGGCGACTGTAGCTGAAGGAAAGCTTCAGCTTCTTGAACACGAAGCTGCAAAGTGGCTTGAATACGGCGAACTTAGAAGTGTAGACTGGCTTCCGGCAGATCTTGCACTTATTCCCAAAATCGAAGAGGGGATGGCTGATAAATTACTATAATAGCTGCATTTTTTAAGGTGTCTTCGGGAGTTGTATCCTTACCAAAAACCGTCCCCAATAATTCAATATTTCCATTTTTTAAGTCCATTTTTCCTATAAAACCGGGCAGAAAGCCCATTAATATATATTGCAACAGACGCAGCATAGAATTGCTCTATCATTTCAAGCTGTGTTAATTACCCTAAAAAACTTAATTGCGAATAATGTGATCAACAGAATGTCAGAATTAACAGATTAATGAATTTTCCCCAATAAACTGCGACGTTCTTAATCCTATGATGTCAATGCTCACGTAAGACCATGAGCCACCCGGTGTTAGCTCCCCAACTACACCATCCTTTAGCCGTCTATTTCATTTTCGATTAATAGAATTAATACGTCAAGTACTCATTCTGAAGTATTTTAATTATTTAATAAACTTAATAAATTATTTCTCTGAATTTCACTTATAAGTAAGCCGATATAGTATTGTAGCAATATGTTTGCACATTTTTATAGGAGTGAGCCTATGAGTCTACAGGAAAAGCACTATCAGGAAAGTAATCTTCTTGCGTTCAAATTTTCATGTATCATTCAGTTTTTTGAAATCTTATCAACTGTACTGTATCAAGGTGGGCGTGTAGGATTTGTGAACACGGCGATAATGCTTGTAATGCAGGGAATCATTTTTGTTGCTAGTGTAGCCTTCTTTATAATGTTTAAAGGGAAGACGCGTGGCAAATATCTGATGCTTGGATGTCTGGCGGCCGGATATCTGGTAGTAATGCTTGGATCCGTTCACATTACTTATATATGGGCATTTGGACCGGCTCTGGTGATATTGTCCTTGCTTTATGCTGATCTGGCACTTACACTTGTTACATCCATTTTTGTAATAGCTATAAATTTCCTGTATATTCCTTTGTTTTCTACATATTCTACTGAGTATGCAGACAGAATCAATGCTGTGCTGACAGATGCTGTTTTCATGATCCTGTTGTCACTCATGGGTATTTTCTATTCAAGGCTTAATAAGAAACAGAATAAGGAATCCTTAGATGAGATAGAAGAAGCTGCAAAACAGCAGCAAAAAGATGCAGAGGTTATCAAAAATATTGGTATCAAGATTGGAGAAAAGCTTGAAGATGCCAATGATGCCATGGAATCACTTTCTGACAAGGTTACATCCAGTGCATCAGCTTCTGAAGAGATCTCTACAGCGATAACTCATACAGCTGAAGCGATTCAGACTCAGACAGAGATGAATTCACATATTACCAAATCTCTTGAAGACATCGCTCATCAGTCAAGGGCTATGCGCAGAAATGCCGATGAAGTTAAGGAAGATATAAATGAAGGTAACAGTCTGGTAAAGACTCTGAATAATAAGTCAAAAGAATCTTCTGTCATCAATGCTGAGACAGCAGAGATGACTTCAAACCTGCAACAGTCAGCCGGTATGGTCAAAGAGATCGTTAGTACTATCCTTAGTATATCCGGTCAGACCAATCTTCTTGCACTAAACGCTTCTATCGAAGCCGCAAGAGCAGGAGAAGCAGGAAAAGGCTTTGCAGTAGTTGCGGATGAGATCAGAGCTCTGTCAGAAAATACCAAAGCATCTGCAGAACAGATCGCAACAACTATTGATGATCTGCTCCAAAAGGTAAACACCGCATCTGCCAATATGCAAAAGAGTGTTGACTCTGCTAACGAACAGAGCGAGATCATAACTGAAACAGGAGAGAAGTTTGAAGTCATCCTTAATAAGGTTACTGATCTTACAGCAAGAGCCGGCAAGATCTCAGATAATGTTGATGCATGCGTAGATGCCAACACCAAGGTTATGGATGCAATCAGTAATCTTTCAGCAACATCAGAAGAGGTTGCTGCATCAGCTCAGTCAAGTATTGAGATAAGTCAGAATTGTAAGAGTGACATGACTACCACTAAGGGACTTTTGGATGATATCCTGAAGATAAGCAGAAGTGGAAGGAAGTAATTCGATAGAAGTAAAAATATAAAAAAGCTATTTTTCCATGAATATATAATTATATAAAATCAGATTCAAGTAAAGCGGTTTCCTGCCATAATTGGTTGTAAGCCGCTTATTTTCTGTTGATTCAGCATTCCTTATGATGTAGTATAATAATACTGTTCTCCACTTATTCACTGAATATATATCTAAAGTGAATTTTGGATTAGTAATAATTTTCTGGAATAAAGTGACATAAACTTATGGAAAAGTATACTTATAGTATTTTTATAATAGAAGACGACGTTAATATTGGGGATATGCTTGAGGAGGCACTTGGGCTTGAAGGATATGAAGTAACAAGAGCTTACTCAGGTACAGAAGCTCTTTTGCTATTAGAAAGGAAAAATCCTGATCTGGTACTTCTGGATCTTATGCTCCCGGGATTATCGGGAGAAGAGCTTATTGGTAAGCTTCAGGGGATTCCTGTAATAGTTATGAGCGCCAAATCAGATCTTAGAAGCAAGATAAGCTTATTAAAGGAAGGGGCATGCGACTATGTCACCAAGCCTTTTATCCTGGCTGAACTAATAGCAAGGATTGAAGCCCATCTTCGCCTTGCGGGTGTATCAAAAGGAAGCACTAATAGAAGTGTTGAAGATGAAAGCGTTATAAAAGTAGGCGATGTTGCACTTAACACTTCTCTTAATGTTGTGACAATTGGCGGGCAGGAGACTAATCTTACAAGAACGGAAGCTGCTATTTTAGGTCTTCTAATGTCCAATTCAGGCAGACCCCTTGGACGCAGCACTATCCTTGACAGGATAAGTGAAGATACACCTGACTGTACCGAGAGATCTTTAAAACAGCATATAAGCAACGTTCGTAAGAAACTCCAGCTTATGGATAACCAAAATCATATAGATGCTATTTATGGTATTGGTTTCCAGTTTCATACTTAAGAAGATCATTTCAAAAGTAAAAAGATAAAGATTTTAATCTTGACCAAATCTTGACCTTTTCTATACCACTTTCTTGACCGGAGAGTGGTATTTTCTTTTGAGTAGGAACCAAGCAGGGTTTCAAGTTATGACAGACTTGATCCTGCAGGTAACAAAGCAACAATCAATTCAACAAGAGGGCTATAAAGATGGAATATGTATTTAAAGCAAAGAACTTAAGTAAAAGATATGGAAAATTCGATGCACTTTCAGGAGTAAACCTTGAAATACCCAAAGGTGCAATATATGGATTTGTTGGTAAAAACGGAGCCGGCAAAACAACTCTTATAAGACTTATGTGCGGTCTACAGACTCCTACAGATGGATCATATGAGATCATGGGAGCAGAACTTGGTTCTAAAGAGATCATTAAGGTGAGACACAGAATGGGAGCTGTTGTTGAATCTCCCGCCATCTACAAGGATATGACAGCAAGAGATAACCTTGTTCAGCAGTGCCTTATGCTGGGTCTTCCTGATTATGACAACGTTGACGATATTCTTAAGCTTGTAGGCTTATCTGATACTGGTAAGAAAAAAGCAAGAAGCTTTTCCCTTGGTATGCGCCAGCGTCTTGGAATCGGAGTTGCTCTTTGCGGAGATCCTGATTTTATCATACTTGACGAGCCTATCAATGGTCTTGATCCTCAGGGTATTATCGAGATAAGAGAGCTTATCCTTAAGCTTAACAAAGAAAGGGGAATCACCTTCCTAATCTCAAGCCACATCCTTGATGAACTTGCCAAGATCGCAACTAACTACGGCTTCATTGATCACGGCCACATCGTTCGCCAGATGAGCGCAGAAGAGCTTAAGCAGGAATGCAGAAAGTCACTTCGCATGAAAGTAAGCGATGTAAGTCTTCTTTCCAAGATCATGGATGAAAAGAATGTTGAGTACAAGGTAATTGATGGAAATACAGCTGATGTTTATGCAGAGCTTAATTTCTCAGATGTAGCCAGAGATTTCGAAAAGGTCGGCTGCAACATCATCAAGATGGAAGAGCGAGATGAGAGTCTTGAAGCCTTTTATCTTTCACTTTTAGGAGGCGGGGACAATGCTCAGAAATCTGTATGCTGATGCCAGAAAAACTCTTTACTGCAAAGGCTTTCACATAGGTCTTGCCCTTTTGGTTGCCTATCTTATCATAAACGGCATCTATAATCTTATACTATGCAAGATATTTGGCGGCTACATAATAGCTGAGGAGCTGATATTTTCTTTTAACGGAGTAGCGATATTCTGGATCACAGCTTCGACTCTGATCATATCAGACAGGGACTTTGCTGACGGATGTATCCGTAACAAGCTCATATCCGGAGTTACAAGAACTGACACCTTTATCTCTGCGGTATTTGGCGGAATGCTTCAGGGAGTAATTTATTCCCTCGTAGCTTTTGTGGGTTCATATCTTATTTCACTAGTGATGAGCAAAGGCTTTTTTGACTATACTGCTCCTGAAACAGCAGGATTTTTCCTTGTAACAGTAATGACATGTATAGCAATAGGCGCATTTTCCACAACTTTGGTAATGGTATTTGGCGGAAGCAAGATCGTATACGTCGTTGGACTTACCCTTGCCTTTGGAATGTCGCTGCTGACTGAAGATGTGTTAGATAAGCTGTATCCGGGCACAGGATATTGCAAACTCACAGGCGCTAAGCTTGCAATTTACACCTTTATAGATAAATTCGTGCCTTATTCATACCTTGCAGCCATGCCACATCACTCATTCAGATACTACCTGACTGGATGTGCAGGACTTACAATTATTTCTATCGTAACCGGACTTATTATTTTTGGAAAAAAAGAAATCAAGTAATCATTGGAGAATAGTTATGATCAACTTATATAAAAGCAATATGCGCAGATTCTTTAAAAACATCGTCTTTGTCGGTGGATGTATCTTAGCATTTCTTATTACTTTATGTATATCAAGTAACATTTTTAATATTGCTATTTATCAGCTGTTTGGAGCGGAGACCATGGTTCTTTTCCTTGGAATAGCCATGATCATCTTTGCAACAATATTTGTTCCTTTATTTACTAATGGCGAATACCGTGACGGAGTTATCAGAAACAAGATAGTAGCTGGATTTTCAAACTCTGAGATCTACTTCAGCCACCTCTTTGCACATATGACAGGTGCTATGATCATGTTCCTTTGCTATCTTGCAGGTGGAATCCTTGGTGGAGCCCGTTTTAACGGCACAGAGCTTCTTGGCCTTACAATTTTCCTCTTTGCACTTTGGGCTTATATCTCAGTTCTGATGCTTATTTCCTTCAGAATTCAGAATGTCATTGCTGTTGTGATCCTGGCTTTTGCTATTCTTAACATCAACTGGTACTTCATGCTTATGGGTAACGCTTTTATGATGCTTTCAAGAGGTGCTACAAGATTCTTTTTCTCAGTACTATACAACGTTTTTGTTGTTGGCCAGTGGTTTACACATACAGGCTTTTGCGATGAATACGCTAATCCAGGTAATGGCATACAGATCCTTCTTTCTCTTGCCATTATGGCTTTAATGGTACTTGTTGCAAATCTTGGCCTAAAGAAAAGACAGCTTAAATGAGGAGTGAACACTGTGAAAAAATATAGAACCGGCCTTTTAGTTCTTTTGGCCATAATAATTGTATTTATTGGAAGCCTTTCTTTTGTCAGCTTCTCAGGAGCTTTTAGTTCTGACAAAAAAATCGATGGAATAGAAGATGTAGCAATTAAATTCGACGACTTTGAGATTCCTAAGGACGTTAAGGTTGTAGGTATTGGAGAAGCAACCCACGGCAATAAAGAACTTCAGATCATAAAAAGAGAGATCCTTGAAAAAGTAGTAAATAATGGAGATGGACGAGCTATTGCTTTTGAGATATCAGTCGGTGAGGGTCTTATGCTCAACGATGCCATCCATGATCCTGATTCGGATCTTGTTGCAGCTGTTGGCGACCAGACATATCCTTTGTATGACACACAGCAGATCGTAGATCTTTTGCAGTATATGAAGGATTACAACATGACAGTGCCTTACGAAGAGTCGCTGATGTTCTACGGCGTAGACATGCAGGATAAATACACAGGAGTTTATTATCTGCAGGAGCTTATCAAGAAGGGTACAGATCTTTTGTCAAAAGAAGAGCAGGATGTGATCAGCTCTATCGAACTTTCGGATTTTAATCAGAGCATTGAAAAAAGAGACTTCTATCAGGGCGTTTATGACAGACTTTCTGCTTCAGATAACTTAAAGCAGAAGCAGCTTGCCCTTGTATTCGAGATGATCCTTGAAAGAATTGACTCACCTGATCTTGAAACAGAGACCAAAGAGTTTGGTGATAACAGAGATTATTGCATGGGCAAGAACCTTATGAGCTGCTGGACTCTTGAAGATTACAGAGGCTATTCACAGATCGTTATCACAGGACATAATGCCCATGTTATGAAGGGCTCTGCAAGTTGTATTTATGACGAAGATGACCTTACAATGGGAGATTACATCGACAGACTTTCAGGTGGCAGTTACTTCTGCATAGGAACAGACTATTACAACGCTGTAGTTGATATCCATGTAGCAGGTACTTACGACGATAAGTACGAAAGAACTACAATTTCAACTTGCAGTGAGAACACACTTGCTTATCAGGCAAAGTTCATGGAAGATGGCAGATTTTGTCTTGATTTCTCCAAGATTACAGATGAGAATAGTAAGGTGTACGATATAATCAATAACTACAATTTCATGGGAATTGTTGGTGAAGGCTATAGCCCTTCACAGGACCTTTATAAGGGCGAGCGCATGAAGGTTATAGCTACAGAGAAGTTTGACGCAGTTATTTATTACTACTCGATCACACCTATTAAGACAATACATTATTGAATCAAAGATTTAATAATGCAGTAATCAAGTATTTCTAAATATCACCTTCCAAGGAGCAATTAATGACATACCTGTTATGTTTAAGCGTTCTTGTAAATATATTACTGATAATAAGAATTATATTTATAAGATATTCAATCAAACAACTTCGAATAGAATACGATGAAAGGGCAACGCTTAGGAGCAACACGCTTATCAGAGTATCCAGCATAGATCCGCTGATCATGGCTCTTGCAAGTTCGATGAATAAGACGCTAAAGCTGTTAAGGGAAGCCTACAACAGGTATGAACATGGCGACATGGAGATAAAGGCTGCGATCACCAATATCTCTCATGATATAAGGACGCCCCTTACGGCTATCATCGGCTATCTTGAACTTGCCAAAAAGCAGGACAAGAGCCCCGAACTTAGTAAGTACCTCGAAATAATCGAAGGCCGTACTGAGCATATGAAAAAGCTCACAGAAGAGCTCTTTGAGTATTCTGTAATAACTGGGGGCGAGATTACTGAAGAGAAAAAAGCTGTTAACGTAGGCCAGGTGCTTGAAGACTGCATAATGGACTATTATGCAGCACTTAGTGCAAGGGGTATAACTCCTGAAGTAAACATAACTGAAGAAAAGATCGTAAGAAATCTTTATCCAACTTATGTAGAAAGAATTATAAATAATCTCATGAGCAATGCTCTTAAATACAGCGACGGCGACCTTTATATATCTCTTTCCGATGAAGGAGAATTAAGATTTGCCAATTCAGCTGCCAAGCTTTCATCTGTAGACGTTAATAAGCTTTTCGACAGGTTCTTTAGTGTAGAGAACGCAAAAAGGGGTTCTACAGGTCTTGGACTATCCATAGTCAAGGTCTTCGCTGACCGAATGGACTGTCCTATAAACGCAAATTATGAAGATGGAAAACTTGCAATAAGTGTTTCTTTTTAAATCAAAATTGTACAGTACAGGGATGCCAAAAGCGCACCTGTACTGTATTTTTATGCCTTGGTGGACATTTGTTGGACATGGGTATTTATACTACAGTTTGTAAAGTGATTGAGAACAAATTCAGATGATATGTTGGTAAAATCCAAACGAAAGGGAGATTATAATGAAAAAGAACACTGTAGTAAACTCAATGATTTTTGCTCTTACAACAATGATGTTAGCAGTAACTGTCTCAGGATGTGGAAAAGGTGTATCTGAAGAAATAGGCAGCCCCGCAGAAAGCTCTGAAGGATTTGTAATAGATGAAAGCCTTGCATCTACACCTAAAACAGATACAGTTGCAGGTGATGAGATTCCATCAGCTCCATACTTTGAGGCAGGTGTATATGCTAATTATGCAAAAGAAGCAGAAGATCCAACAAAGACATATTTTTATGTATTTAATACACAGGACTATGGTTATACAGCAGATGGAGAAGCAGACGATGCTGGACTTCCATTTGACATAGTTCAGGAAGATGGAAAGGTTGAGTTCTCCTTCGGCGGTGCAGATGGATCAAACGATGTTCTGATCGTTACCGGCAAGGAAGACGGCGTAGTGTATGGATATTTTGAAAATGTACCTGAGCTTGAGCTTACATTTGAGCTGGTAGATGGCGTAGAACCAGATGGTTTTAGCGCAGTTAATTATCTTAATGCAGCCAGCGGTGAAGATCTTGTTTATAATGACGCAAATGGATGGAGCGTAAAATATGATCCTTCCTGCATCGACCTTACCAGCAGCGGCTCTGCAGCATTCTTCGTTTATACAGGTGAATGTGCTGGAACAAGCATGATCACAGCAATGTACGATGTTGATATGAATGCTGAAGCTAAGGCACAGGATCTTGCCAAGGCATATGGTGAAAATGCTACTGTTACAGAATGCATTTTCCCAGGAACAGAGGATGTTGAAGGCTTCTATGTAAATGCAAATTCAGGACAGACAGGCCCTGGTCTCTATGAGTCAGCATTCATCAGAGAATACATGGATGGCTATCTTATATTCGAGTTTACAACAACTGTTAGCGGAGATGATGCTATAGATATCCCTGTAAGCGATGCTCTTGCAGCTATAATTGATTCTCTTTCATTCGAATAATAATTCGATGTAAAAATCATAAGCACCTTTTGGTGCATACTGATAAAAGAGTTTTTATGCACCAGGTATAGGTGGGATGGCTATGCCTGGTGTTTCTATGATAAAATTTTCTTATGGGAATAGATATGAATGATCCACATACACAAACGATAATCGCGCTAAATATGGCGCTCATACTACAGCTTATTGGCGTTGCGACTGCTGTTCTTATTGATCCCTATATCAAGAAGGATAACAGACGCAGGGCTTATATGGTTGCGGTCATTGTTGCATATCTTATAGTCGAGCCGCAGATAACAGAGCCCTACGGCAGAGTCATTTTTGGAAACCACGTTGCTTTCTGGTTTACCTTTTTCTCATGTCTTAGCTATATCGTTAGGGTAGGTGCTTTATATCTTTTCATAAGGATTTCCGGCAATAACTGGGGACTAAAGTATCTTTTTAGTATAGTACTTATCAATACGCTCGTCTGTCTGACACCTTTTTTTGCCCCTTGGGTCTTTATGTTTACAGATGAGGGCAACTGGATCAGAGGACCACTTGGTCCGTTTCCTTTCGTGACCAGTTTCATTTTGATCCTGTGGCTCGTAATTGGGGCTTTTATCAAGTATAGAGGACTTAAACGAATCGAAAGCCTTGTGCCTGCAGTCATTGCACTTATTGTCACAATCGCTGTTTTCATGGATCTGTCCCTTACTTATAATCCTCCTGTATCTTTTCTTACGGTTGCGATGACGGAAAGTACTGTATTCTTCTATATCTGGATGCATCTGCAGTTCGTTAGGGAACACGAGAACGCAGTCAGGGCACAGCAGAGGATCAAGATAATGATATCGCAGATTCAGCCTCACTTTTTGTTCAACGCCCTTTCAACTATTCAGGCGCTGACTGAGACTGACCCGGAGAAGGCTTCTGAAGTTATCGGGGAATTTGCAGTATATCTAAGGCAGAACATCAATTCTCTCAATCAGGAATCTTTAATCCCTGTGAAAAAAGAAATTGAGCATACCAAGGCATATTCTGATATAGAGCATGTAAGATTCCCATCAATAAGTATTGAATACGATATAACTGATGAGAATTTCCTGATTCCGCCGCTTACAATCCAGCCAATGGTTGAAAATGCCATAAGACATGGTGTCAGAGGCAAAAAGCACGGATGGGTATCTGTTAGTACCTATCTTGACGGCGATATGCATGTTATCTCAATCTGCGATAACGGTAAAGGCTTTGATGTAGACAAAATGATGGAAGCAACTGAAAATGGAGATCATATCGGAGTTCGAAACGTAAGAGACAGAATTGTTGATATGACTGGTGGAACATTTGACCTGGAAAGTGTAATAGGAGAGGGTACGAGTATTACTATCAGGATACCGGTTGCTTCTGCGGATGATATTGATTTTGAATAATTAAAGAATAATTATAGATGCAGATTTGGTATAGGAAAATATATGAATGCTATATGCGTAGATGATGAGGCCCTGATCCTTGCAAGGACAGTCTCTCTGGTAAAGAAAACTAAATTATTTGATAGCATTGAATCCTTCATGGATCCCTATGATGCAATAGATTATCTTGATGAGACCAGCGTAGAACTTGCACTTCTTGATATCGATATGCCTCAGATGGGAGGACTTGAGCTTGCAGAAAAGCTTAAGGGCAAGAACCCTGATATTAAGGTGATCTTCCTGACAGGATATTCTGAATATGCAGTAGATGCCTATGCTATGCATGCTACAGGATATCTTCTTAAGCCTGTGAGCTATGAAAAGCTTGTGTCTGAGCTCGAATATGCCCTCCAGAGCGTAAACTTGGCGTCAGGACCTTCAGCTGAATCTAAAGATACTCCAAGAGTTAAAGTCGAGACTTTTGGATATTTCAACATCCTTGTGGATGGCAAGCTTGTAGCCTTTAAGCGCAATAAAGCCAAAGAGCTTATCGCATGCCTTGTTGACCGTCGCGGACAGTTCGTTTCAAGGAAGGATATCTTTTATATTCTGTGGGAGGATGATGACTACGACAGAGCCAAACAGAAATATCTTGATACCATAATAAGAAGTCTTAAAGATACACTGGAAGAGTATGGCATTTCGGATATTTTTGAGATAGAAAGCGGTCAGATGCGCATAGTAGCAGAGAAAATCGACTGTGATCTCTTCAGATTCCTTAATAAAGACAAAGATGCCATGAACAGCTTCAGAGGAGAGTATATGAGCTCATATACATGGGCATGCGAGACGGAAGGGTATCTGACAGATATGATGGATGGGCTATTATAGGCCCTTGTAGTGCCGTGAAAGATAAAGCGATAGTAAGAACAGTCCAAGGGTTTCTGTTACATGATAGATCAGTGATGTCCACACGATTCCAATCTCTCGTCCCATTAGGTATACAGTCTGCATCTGAAGTGCAGAAAAAGAAATAAGGAATACTAAAAGTATTGCCATAGAAGACAATTTCAAAAAACGGTCATTTAAAAAGATACCGGTCATAACAACTCCCAGCAGAATCGCTGAGAGAATCTCAAGATACTTAAATCCATGGGTCATGTTATAAAGCATAACAAATGTGCCATCTGTCATGCCTTCTCCCAGAGAAAGAGCATCCATTAATATTCCAATAAATCTTCTGTACATTATCGAGGTAAAGACATAGATAAGTTCAGCTCCCACAAAGATCACAGCCCAAAGCTGAAAGAGCCTGTTGATCGAGGATATAGATAAGGAAGCAAGCTTGTCTCCAAGGTATTCTTTCTGGAGATTCTCCATGTCTTTCCTATCATCTTTTTCAACTAAATTCAGATAATGATTGAGTTTCTTGTAAGCACGAAAGAATATAAGTGCGATTACGACTATCTGCAAAGCAGATATTACCAGCTGAGAACGCCACAATACAATATCCAGCATATCAGGACTTAACGAATTGTTTCTTTTTACAACAAATCGTATAACGCCTTCACAAAGCGCAGCAAAAATCTTTGTGATCGCAGTCATTAGTATGGCATTGGATAATATATGTTTTCTAACATTTATATACATACACGCTCTCCAAAGTATTATTTAATTAATCTTATCATACATTTGTGGAGAGCAGAATTTAATTCAACTAGGAGATTCAATTAACAAGAATTTAATTCAAGCTTAAATTTCAAGGTAAATGCACATTTTTAGTTAAAATAATTTTATCAAA
>CAMVNV010000101.1 GCA_947168935.1 uncultured Butyrivibrio sp.
AACTTGTCTCTGACCAGGGAAAAGATTCCCCACATGGGATGTCAGATATTATAATCTAAAGCCATTCTCTGATAATCTAAATAACCTGTCTATGAGGTCGTCACCTTCATTTCTGATTATTTCAATGTCTATAGAAAGCTGCTCTTCGATCTGCGGAACTGTGATATCATCCAGCAGATAATTCTCTCCGGCTCTAAGGACGTTCTGTGGCAAAAGAAGCTTATCTCCAAGCTCCTTGTCTTTTAACTGTCCTATGATGTCCTGGCCTGTGAGAAGTCCTGTAACTGTGATTCCTTCACCAAAGAAGTGATTGATGATCTCGGCACAGTTAACCTTAAGTCCGGGACAATACTCCATTACTTCATTCATCATCTCCACAATATAAGGGTGGATCAGTTTACCCGAGATAACTGTGTAAGTATACTTAAAATTTTGTAAATAATCAAATAATTTTTGATCTTCACTAGCGGCCTTTTTTAGCGCATCAAGGGATTCATGGAAGTCATCCAGAAGGAGTCTTACCATTCCAACGCCGTTTTCAAGCTGGCCATATCCGTCATACAAGGATGCTGGCGGGATTGGGAGTCCTGCTATCATGAACCACTCATCTGAAGCGTGGATGAAATGGTCTCCTGTCTCCTGAAAGCTCTTTTCCTGCCAGTAAGAGATCTCCTCTACGACTTTTCTTGCTTCCTCTTTTCCAAAAGGCTCTAATGGGAAAAGACCTTCTCTAAACTTGGAAAGACCGACAGGAACTATAGATACGCTCCTTAAACTTGGTCTGTAGCTGTAAAGGTCCGATAAGCTTCTGTGAAGCTCTTCTCCGTCGTTGATACCCTTACAAAGAACGATCTGAGCGTTGAGCTCAATTCCGTACTGGGGATCGCAGAGCTTTTTGAACTTCTCAAGAGCCTGTCCGGCAAAGCGGTTATTGAGCATCTTGTTACGAAGCTCAGGATTGGTTGTCTGAATTGATACGTTGATAGGTGAAAGATGATACTTTATGATCCTGTCAACGTCCGCATCTGACATATTTGTAAGTGTTACGTAATTGCCCTGAAGGAATGAAAGTCTTGAATCATCGTCTTTGAAGTAAAGAGTCTCTCTCATGCCTTTTGGCATCTGGTCTATAAAGCAGAATATGCACTTGTTATGGCATGATCTGTAATCATCCATCAGTCCATTGTCAAAGATAATGCCAAGGTCCTCGTCATCATCCTTCTCGATCTCCAAAAGCCATGGCTCTCCGTCCGGCTTCTCGATCAGAACGTTGACTTCACTACTCTCTGTTAGGTACTGATAGTCAAAAATATCCTTGATCTCCTGATCATTGATGGATATCAGTCTGTCCATCGGCTCTATTCCGACTTCTTCAGCTATGCTTCCTGGCCTTACATCTCTTATAAAATGGCCCTTAAAATTGTTATCCATGAAAAATCCTTAAAATTAATGCCTTTAATTAACATATATAATTATTAGATATATGTCCGGTTAAAGACTACACAATATCAATGCGCAGAAATACTGATTATCTGCGCACACAGAATTATTTTAACATGAATAGCCTTGACGTGCCACTGTCGAGATGATAAAACATAGTACGGAAGGGTCATAAATTGCTATGAATAATGTCTAAATTCATATGTTTTTTGACCGCATAACTGTTCACTATACCGCGAAATGGAGATATAAAATGCCAGATTTTCAGCAGCTCGAAAATAAGATTCCCGTTGCACCTCTTAAACTTGTAGTCCTTGACTCTGCTACTGAACTTGGAGAAAAGGTCGACAACTATCTTGTTGATTTCCGTAACAATCTTCACAAGGTTCCTGCAGGAGACCCTGCTTTCAAGAATTACAGACAAGACAGCTACAAATTCATACCAAAGCTCGACAGATTCTCATCAGGTGAGGCTAAGGCTTCTTTGAATGATTCCATAAGAGGTGATGACCTGTTCATCCTTCTGGACGTTGTTAATCACAACTGCCCTTACCAGATGAATGGTTTTACCAACTACAAGTCCCCTGATGATCACTATCAGGATCTTAAACGTGTTATCGCCGCTGCAAACGGCAAGGCTAAGCGTCTCAACGTCATCATGCCTTTCCTGTATGTAGGACGTCAGCACAGAAGAAATCAGCGTGAATCCCTTGATGCTGCTCTTATGTTCAAAGAGCTTGCTGATATGGGGGTAAAGAACTTCATCACATTCGATGCTCACGATCCCAGAATCTCAAACTCAGCTCCATTAAACGGTTTTGATAACTTCATGGCTACTTACCAGTTCATGAAGGAACTTCTTTTAAATATTGACGATCTTATCGTTGATAAGGACCACCTTATCGTAATAAGCCCGGACGAAGGCGCTCTCGACAGAGCAGTTTACTTTGCCAACGTTCTTGGCGCAGATACAGGTATGTTCTACAAGCGCCGTGACTACGCTCATGTTGTTAACGGAACTAACCCTATCGTTGCTCACGAGTTCCTTGGTTCTAACATTCAGGGAAAAGATGTTATCATCGTAGACGACATGATCTCATCCGGTGCATCTATGATCGATACAAGTAGGCAGCTTAAAGAGATGGGTGCTAAGCGTGTATTCATCGCCTGCACATTTGGTCTTTTTACAGATGGTATGGATAAGTTTGATGATGCTTATGAAAAGCGTGAATTCGACTACATCATCTCAACAAACTTAACTTACCAGGATCCGGAGCATGTAAAGCGTCCATATTACCTGGTTGCTGACATGAGTAAGTATATTGCTACTATCATTGACTTCGTAAACCACGACGAGTCAACAAGTAATATCCTGATCCCGACATCTAAGATCCACGAGATCGTAAAGAAATATAACGAAGGTGACCACACACTTTCAGAGCTTAGAGGATAAAAAACGCCCCGCCTGCAATTCGCAGGTTGGGGCGTTTTTTCTGCTTTATGACCAATTCATAGAATTACGAAACACGCAGTAAATGCGCGTTTCTGTAATTTACATTCAAGAAGTCATGCGATATTGGAAATTTGAAGCACGAAATAAATCCAGCATATATGCAATCAAAGCAAATCTTCAAACTATTGCCCCCAGATAACTATTACACAGGCTATTAACGAAGGAATCCCAGCCATAATTTTCCGCTATGTTCGCATGGGCGGCATCTGCCAGTTGCTGGGCGTAATCGTCGTTACTAAGGACCTGATTGATTTTTTGCGGGAGGTCTTCGAGTTTTTCAAGGTTATAGCTCACATATGCATCGCCCATAAGTTCGTTAAGGGCAGGTGTTTCGTCGCTTAAGGATACGGCGCCGTGGCCGGCAGCGGTCAAGACTCTGTCGTGAACTCCGTCTTTGAACCAGGGCATGACGTTTAATAGCATTTTGGCTTCATAGGCCATGTCTACTGATCTGTGATATGAAACTTCAGGAAGGATCTCCAGATTGTCGTATGGGGTGTTGTCATAGCGTCTGAAATCATTCCAGCCATGACCGCATACGGTAAGTTTTGTGCCTCTGTTAAGAATAGCTCTTACTACTATATCTCTTGCCCAGGCAGCTGCTGCCGTGTCAGCAAGATAATAGTACTGCATGAACTGTCTGAACATTTTGTCCGGTATTTTCTTTTCCCTTGTATCAAGAAATTTCTGCATGGCATCTTCTATTGTCAGGGTGGTGTCAGCCTGCATGTAGCTCAGGATCTCAAAGACGTCTCTTCTGGCGTCAGGGTTGATCTGAGCCATCTTTCTTTGGATGAATTCAGGTGAAGTGTAGGTTCCTGTAAAGAGTATACCAATCCTGCGATCTTTTATTCTTTTGATATCGTCCTCATTTATGGGCATCATAGGAAGCGGAGCATACGTTACGCTTTGAAGCTCCGGGTAGTATTTTTCCAGATAAGCCACATGTCTTCTGTCTATGCAGATAATATTCTGAGGCACGTTTTGTGATAACTGACTGTGAAAATAAAGCGGATGATCCAAAAGATAGTTAATGAAAGGCCCGTCAAGAGCGCTTAATACGGGTGTTCCGTCATCAAGCTTCTTGTCAGGCATTGTAGAATCAAAGTCGATTATGGCATCGTAACTTTTCCCAAGAAAGATCCTGATATTAGCACTTTTGCTTTCGTCAAAAACATCTACGTCTGCCCCGTAGCGCCTAAGCGCGTGATAGAGGCAGTCCGTAAATGTGTAAAAAGATTCGTAGCAAACTCCCTTAGATCTTACAAGCAAAAATCTCCCCATAAGCTCCCCTCTTAGATCAAAGAAATTTCCATATCAATAAAATCAAGAATAAACAATTACAATATCTCTATAAGCTTATCAACGTCTTCCATAGTTGTAGCCCAGCTTGTGCAGAATCTGATGACCTGTCTGCCATCCTCAAGAGTTTCCATAAAGCCGTACTCTACGTGCTCTGAAAGCTCCTTGGCCTTCTCGGGCGTAACAACAGGGAATATCTGGTTGGTCGGTGAATCGATATAAATATCATATCCATTTGTGAAAAGAGCTTCACGGATCTTAACCGCAGTATCGATAGCATTTCTGCAGATCTTAACATAAAGATCATCTGTAAAAAGAGTATCGAACTGAAGTCCAAGGAGCCAGCCCTTAGCAAGCATAGCACCGTGAATCTTGATGATGGTGTAGAAATGCGGCACAAGGCCTGGCTTTGTAAATACTACTGCTTCGCCCATCATGGCTCCGCACTTGGTTCCGCCTATGGTAAATACATCTGCTACATCTGCGATATCTTTAAGCGTAGCGTCATTTTCATCACATGCAAGGGCGTATCCAAGTCTTGCTCCGTCGATATAGAGCTTAAGACCGATCTCATCACAGGCACGTCTTATTTCTTTTAACTCAGAAAGAGAATAAAGTGTTCCGTACTCGGTAGGCTGTGAGATGTACACCATTCCTGCCGCAACTTCATGCTCATTGTTAAGATCTGACTGGAACTTCTCGTCAAACTCCCAGATGCTCTTGGCACTGATCTTGCCGTCCTTCTGTTTGAGGGCAAGAACCTTGTGTCCGCCATGCTCTATGGCGCCGGCTTCGTGGGTATTGATGTGACCTGTTTCAGCAGCAAGTACGCCCTGATAAGGCTTAAGAACTGAAGAAATAACTGTTTCGTTGGTCTGTGTACCACCTACAAGAAAATAAACTTCTGCATCAGGCTTGCCGCAAGCTTTTCTGATCTTGTTCTTTGCATTGCCTGAATATACATCAAGGCCATAGCCTGAGATCTTTTCAAGGTTAGTCTTCTGAAGGTTGTTAAGAATCTCCTGATGAGCTCCTTCGCAGTAGTCGTTAACAAATTTGAGCATAACTTTTACCCTTTCTGGATGTGTAATTATTTCAATTGCAGAATAGTTTTCATCTATAACTTTTGTGCAATTAAATTTTCCACATAATCATACTACATAGATCAGATATTGTGATGCAGATGTTTCTTAAGTTTTTATAAAAAGGAAGCCAGATACAGGATGTATCTCGCACATGTTTAGAAATACAGGGATGTATTTCTATGTGCCAAATACAGGATGTATCTTAGCGCATGTTTAGAAGTGCATGGATGCACTTCTATGCGCCTTAATCACTAAGTTCATCCAGAGTTCTGCCATAAGGTGGCAGGAAGTCGTTTACAAAATCGAGCACTTCAGGGTACTTAGCCTGAAGCTCGTTGATGGACTTCTGAGTTGTCTCTTTTGCTGTTCTGAACTCAGTATTACCGCTACGCTCTTCTTCTATACATTTGATAAGGGCAGAGATCTTGTCTGCTGCCTTGATAAGGCCACGCATGTACTCTTCTTCATCAGTTCCGGCATTCTTATATATCTTTTCATAAGCAGGACGAAGGTCCTCAGGAAGTCTCTTAAGGAGCTGATCTTCAGCGATCTTCTCAACTTCCTTATATGCATGCTGGATGCTGGAGTTATAGTATTTAACAGGAGTTGGAAGGTCTCCTGTGATGATCTCAGTTGTATCGTGATACAGACCGATAAGGGCAGCAAGATTCGCATCAAGCTTATGGCCGTATCTTACGTTACCGATAGTGCACAGAACATGCGCTATCATGGCAACTTCGCATGAATGCTCAGAGAGATTCTCAGCACGGGAATTTCTCATAAGCGCCCATCTTTCTATATATTTCATCCTTGAAACTGTAGCAAAAAATGTATATGTATCGTTACTCATACACTCTCCTTATCTCACATTTCTATAAAAGTTATCTCATTACCTGATTCATAGGTAATATCTTCCATTCCAAGTTCCTTCTGATAGTCAGAGACGATGTCATCTATTTCATCATAATCTATTATATCAATATCATACTCAGCTGCCAGGTCAACCAGTTCCTGAATGTCCTCATCAGATATATCGCCGTTATCCTCAGCCAGATCATAACAATAATAGTAATTATCTCCAATGTGTACGACAGCATAGCAAATTGCTTCTCCCTGCCTCTTTTCATCAGCTTCTGCCCAGGTATTTATCACCTCATTAAAATCGTCATCTTTAGGAACAAAAGCAATCTGAAAACCATAATAAACAATCTGCTCTGTTTTGAATGTCTGCTTGGCACCCTTTTCATCAAGTCCGCCAACCGTTCCGGAGTGATCTCCCGCGCCGCCTGCTCCATATGAATCAACATATCCATTATCTAAAAGATTTGTGCTCCAACGCTCGCCATCATCTGCACTGTACATGAGTTCTACGCTTCCACTCTCTGCGCTAAATACAAAATATACTGTATGTATACTTCCAAGCTGATATCTAAATACCAGTTCATAGTTTCCATCACTTCCGAAGTCAACGTAAGCATAAGATTTTGAAATATAATCACCCTCCTCTGCCTCAAAATCGTCACTTAAATACTGACACAGCTCGTCTAAAGTAAATCCATCTTCTGCACCAAGAGCCTTATTGGCATTAGTGCCGTCTGTGTTATACATTCCAACCGCAGTATGTGAATCATCTTCATAATCTTCGCTGATAGTTGTCTTTGCTTCATTATTCAAAAACTGATCATAAACAGCAGGAACTTCAAATGCAGTATTTGACTCTTCTGTGCTGTCATCTGAGCTATCTTCCGTGCTTTCTTCTGATTCTTTTTTATCATCTTCTAAGTTCTCACTATCTGTAGAGCTATCCTCATCACTATCATCATGAAAAGGAGTAAAATCCTCTATATCAGCTGAATCATCCTCAGAGTACTCATCTCCTACCTTCGGCGAAGAGCATGCTCCAAGTACAAAGCTTGTCATTATCATAGCAACAAGCGCTTTTTTAAGTTTAAATCTCATCATTTCTTAAGTCCTCTTTTCATAAATCTAGTCTTATATATTTTAGCATGCACTGACAAAGAATCCTATTATTCTATAGGTATGTTACTGCAAAAATACAGTATATTGGCTTATTGAAAACGCCACTGAAAACTAAAATGTTTACCAGACGACTATCTTCTCTTTCTTACGGGTATGTAATCAAAAGCATTTTTGACATAATGGACTTTGACTGTATTTTGTCCTTCATCAATGTTCAAGGCTATTACATCAAACCTGACTTTAGTAAATTCATCAAGATGATTTTTGACCAAATAAAAATCGCAGCCCCTTGATATGGTCCGCTGTTTTCTATATCCTACAGCTTCCTCTGCCATACCAAAAGTGCTGCCTGAACGATACTTGATCTCTCCAAAAACAATATAATCGCCATCTTTATAGATGACATCTATCTCACCACCTTTGAAGCGGAAGTTCCTTTCAATGATCCGCCCACCGTGGGATTCAATGAATTTGCAGGCTATATCTTCCCCCTGCATTCCAAATTCATGTTTATTCAATTTCTATCTCCAATCAATATTCCATTATCTAAGTAGCGGATTATGGGATTTATCCTTAGCCCTTATCTTGTCCATTGCGTCAACGAATACAAGTATCTCCGCAACAACTTCATAAAGTTCCGGCGGTATCGCTTCCCCAATATCCAGGTGCGACAAAGTATCAGCCAGCTTGGAATCTGTATGAAGCGGTATATCATTTTCCTTGGCCTGTTCAATAATTTTCTCCGCAACAAGTCCCTTACCTGAAGCGATTACTTTAGGCGCATTGTCCTCATTGGGATCATAGCCAAGAGCTACGGCTGTTTTGTTTTTACGCTTATCTGAAAGATCTGCCATATTATTACCTACCGATACACCGAATCAATATCTTAATCTTCGCACATCGAAAAAATGCTTAGAACATTGAATTTAACAGGTGTCTGGATATTATATATGATTTTCTAAACTTATGAATGTGTTATTAAAATCCAGAGTGCTTTAAAGGGATTTTTATATTCTGTTTGGGGTCCGCATGTTTGAGCGAAGCGAGTTTCGGACCCCAGAATATAAAAGTTCATTTAAAGTGCCTGGATTTATAACACATTCATGATTCGAAAATCATATATAATATCCAGACACCGGCTAACCAAGACCAAGCTTTTTTCGATGTGCGAAGTTTGGGTAAACTTATTTTTAATAAACAATGGAGATGGTATAATGATAGAAGAACTGATCTGTTTTAGAAGTTTTGAAAATGAAGAGCTTTTTACAAATATGTCCGAACTCATGGAGAAGTGCCGCCAGATAAGCTTTTCAAGCATAAGCAGTCACGACAGATCACTTCTTTATAAATGCATGTCACAGCTTATAGAGTTTGCCGGAAGAGGTGGTTTTTACGGGAATCTGTGGCATGACTACCTTGCATATCTCCTTGTTAATGATGAAAATACCTACTCCCTTTCCTGCGAGATGAAAGGGGAAGTTGGCGGGACTATTAACGATCTTGTCCTTCACGACATGGAAGTTATCAGAAGGTATTTTCAGTATGACTTTACAGGTCTTACCGAAAGCTTTGGGGTTAAGGAGCTGTATAAGCTTTTTAACTACGAATCAGGTAATAGCGACAGTAAGATCTACAATAAAAGGATAAGAGACCGCATATGCACCCTTGCATCTGACCTTGAAAAGGCAGCAGATGAAAAAGCCATGAAAGACTGCCTTACCTATTTTTACAAAGAATACGGAGTAGGTAAGCTTGGCCTTCACAAGGCTTTCCGCGTGGGGCATGAAAGCGGAACGGATTATACAGATTATAACGGCGTAACAATAGAGCCGATCAAGAACATAAGGCATGTGAAGCTTGACGACCTTGTTGGTTATGAGATCGCTAAGAAGAAGCTCATAGACAACACCGAAGCCTTTCTTGCGGGAAGACCTGCCAACAACTGCCTCTTATACGGCGATGCAGGAACCGGTAAATCCACATGCATTAAAGCTCTTGCCAACACCTATTTTGACAAGGGACTCAGGATAATTGAAGTTTACAAGCATCAGTTTAAGGACTTAAACGATGTGATCGCCCAGATTAAGGGCAGAAGCTACCGCTTCATAATCTACATGGATGACCTATCCTTCGAGGATTTTGAAACGGAATATAAATATCTGAAAGCTGTAATTGAGGGCGGCCTTGAGAAAAAACCTGAGAACGTCCTTATTTATGCTACGTCCAACAGAAGGCACCTTATCAAGGAGAGCTTTAAGGACAAGAAGAGCCTTTCAGATGACGGAGATATCCACGCAAGTGACACAGTTCAGGAAAAGATATCCCTGTCCGATAGATTTGGTGTATCCATTTATTTTGGAAAGCCGGATCCAAACCAGTTCAAGGAGATAGTTAGAACGCTGGCAGATAGAGCAGGAATAAAGATGCCGGAAGATGAACTCCTTTTGGAAGCAGGCAAGTGGGAGCTTCATCACGGAGGCCTGTCTGGAAGATGTGCTCAGCAGTTTATTGATTATCTTCTTGGGCAACAGTAAACTTACGCGCAGACGCATTTCTATGTACAGGATACAGGAGGTATCTGGTACATGTTCAGAAATGCATGGATGCATTTCTATGTACAGGATACAGGAGGTATTTGGTACATGTTCAGAAATGCATGGATGCATTTCTATGTACAAGCGAGGACTTTTATGAGCGAAACTTTTGCAGCGGTTCATGTGGGATCATATGAACTTACTATGAAGATTTTCGAAATATCCAAAAAGAACGGTCTCAAATGTCTTGATCACATAAGACACCGTATCGATCTTGGATCTGAAACCTATGCTACAGGAACGATCACAAGTCAGCATATGCTGGAGCTTACAAGAGTTTTAAAGGAATTTTCAGACATCATGAAAAGCTATGGCGTAGGAAGTGTTCAGGCATACGGCACAAGTGCGCTCAGAGAGACTCACAATATCAACATAGTAGCAGCCCAGATCGAACAAAGAACCGGGATCAAAGTCGAGATCATCTCAAACTCAGAACAAAGATTCCTTGATTATAAGTCCATCGCTCTTCAGTCAGCCAAGTTCACGGAACTCATCGAAGAACCCACAGCCATCGTCGATATAGGCGGAGGCTCTATTCAGGTATCTCTCTTCGATAAGGATAAACTCGTTACGACACAGAACATGAAGCTTGGAGTACTGCGCCTTCGCCAGACTCTTGAGCACCTTGCTGAAGGCAAGGACAGATATTCTGAACTTATAGCTGAGCTTGTTGATTCGCAGCTCCACGTCCTGTCCAAGTTCTATTTAAGTGACAGAACCTACAAAAATCTTGTTATAATCGATGACTACATGTCACCTGTCCTTCAGAAGATATCATCCCCTGGTTTTGACAAGGGCTTCATCTCCAGTAAGGACTTTGATAAGCTCCTGGACAGATTCTCCAAAACTTCCAACGACTATATTGCAAAAGAACTGAGTATATCAAATGAATACGTTCTTCTTGCTTATATTTCAGGAATTCTTGTAAAAAGAATCGCATTAACACTCCAGTCTCAGCTTCTCTGGGCACCGGGTGTTACTCTTTGTGATGGTATAGCATATGAATATGCAGAAAAGAAAAAGTATATAACTCCAACCCATGATTTCGAAGCCGATATTCTGGCCTGCGGAATGTCTATAGCAAAGCGCTACGGCGGAAGTAAATCAAGGGCAAGGACACTTGAATCCATCGCACTTCCTATTTTTGACAAAACAAAGAAATTACATGGCCTTGGCCATAGAGAAAGGCTCCTTCTGGAACTGTCCACGATCCTTCATGACTGTGGTAAGTACATAAGCCTCATGAACATGGGCTTTTGCTGTTACAACATCATCATGTCGACGGAGATCATAGGCCTGTCCCATAGAGAGCGTTCCATTGTTGCCAACGTAGTAAGGTTTAACCACGAAGACTTCCTGTATTTCGATGAAACCCCGGACTGCTACAAGGGCCTTACTAAGACAGACTACCTGACAATAGCTAAGCTTACAGCGATCCTCAGAGTAGCCAACGCCCTTGACAGGACCCACAATCATAAGTTCAAGGACGTAGCGGTCACAGTCAAAGACGACGAAGTCCAGATCCTTCTCGACACCACATCAGACATTACCATCGAGAAGGGACTTATCAATAACAGAGCTTCTTTCTTTGAAGAGATATTTGGAGTAAAACCCGTGATTAGGCAGAAGAGACAGTTCTAGAAATGGCTATTTCCTGTAATGTTTTTCTGAAAAATACAATAATCTGAAAAGCTTGTGCGAATCTGATTTGGAAGGAGACCATATGTCATCTTCATCTAAAAAATCTGAAGAAAAGAAAATGGCGGATAAGAAAAGTATGGGCAAAAAGTTTTTTGATAAAAAAGATATAGAAGGTATAGATTTCGAAGATCCTAAATACTACATGAACAGGGAATTGTCCTGGATCCAGTTCAACAAGAGATGCCTTAATGAGGCAAGGGACAAAAACACCCCCTTATTTGAAAGGCTCAAATTCCTGTCTATTACTGCATCTAACCTTGATGAATTCTTCATGGTAAGAGTTGCGTCTCTTAAGGACATGATCCATGCGGATTACACCAAGCCTGATATCGCCGGACTTACTGCAACTCAGCAGCTTGCCCTTGTGTCTGATGCCCTTCATGAATTTGTGGATCTTCAGTATGACACTCTTAACAAAATGCTCAGTCCTCAGCTTGATGAGAACGGGCTTCACATCCTAAAGAGTCACACTGAGATGTCGGAAAAGGAATGCGACTACGCAGACAGATACTTCCGCGAGTTTGTATATCCCGTTCTGACCCCCATGGCCGTGGATTCCTCAAGACCTTTCCCTCTTATCAGGAATAAGTCTCTTAATATCGGCGCTTTAATTAAAGCCAAGAAGACAGAATCCGTAGCAGATGATGAAAAGATTTCAGATGGCAAAAAATCCTGTAAGAAAGCCTACGACTTTGCCATGGTTCAGGTTCCTGACGTACTTCCAAGAATCCTTGAGCTTCCTTTTGATGAAAATAAAGGCCACAGAGTCATCCTTCTTGAGCAGATAATCCTTCGTAACATGGATATGCTTTTCCTGAATTATAATATCGAATGTGCCTACACCTTCCGCGTTGAGCGAAACGCCGACCTTTCGATAGACGAGGACGAAGCAGAAGATCTGTTAAAAGAGATCGAGAAACAGGTCAAGCAGCGCCAGTGGGGAGAAGCTATCCGTCTTGAAGTAGACAAAAAAATAGACAAGCGCCTCATGGACCTCATCGTTGCAGAAATGCACGTAACTGACAGTGAGATATATAAAATAGACGGACCACTTGACCTTACATTCCTTATGAAGGTCTATAAGATACAGGGCTTTGATGACTTCAAGGAACACGGATATCTTGAGCCTCAGCCTGTACCGGAATTCAGGTCCGATGAGAATATCTTTGCATCCATCAGGAAAAAAGATATCTTAATGCACCACCCTTACCAGACCTTCGATCCTGTAGTAAGATTTATTGCTGACGCAGCTCAGGATCCAAAGGTTCTTGCCATCAAGCAGACCCTTTACAGAGTTAGTGGTAATTCGCCCATTATCGCAGCTCTTGCCAAGGCAGCAGATAATGGCAAGCAGGTTACAGTTCTTGTTGAGCTCAAAGCCCGTTTTGATGAAGAGAACAACATCGTCTGGGCCAAGATGCTTGAGCAGGCAGGCTGCCACGTTATCTATGGACTTGTTGGTCTTAAGACCCACTGTAAGATAACCCTTGTAGTCAGAAGAGAAGACGACGGAATAAGGCGCTACGTTCACCTTGCAACAGGTAATTATAACGACTCCACAGCCCGCCAGTATACTGACGTTGGCATGTTTACCTGTAAGGATTCTTATGGAGAAGATGCTACAGCTGTATTTAACATGCTATCTGGTTATAGCGAACCCCTTGCCTGGAACCGTCTGTCCATAGCACCCTTGTGGCTCAAGGACCGTATCCTTTACATGATAGAAAGAGAAGCAGAAAATGCTAAAAAGGGCGAGCCTGCAAGGATCATAGCCAAGATGAATTCCATCTGCCATAAGGACGTTATAGCTGCTTTATACAAGGCAAGCGCAGCAGGCGTTAAGATAGACCTTATCGTCAGAGGTATATGTTGCCTCCGTACAGGTATAGAGGGCGTATCAGAGAACATAACAGTCAGATCCATAGTTGGTAACTTCCTTGAGCACAGCCGCGTATTTTATTTTGAAAATGCAGGCAAACCGGAGTATTATTGTTCAAGTGCCGACTGGATGCCAAGAAACCTTGAGCGAAGAGTAGAGATTCTTTTCCCGGTGGAGGATCCTGATCTTCAGAAGAAGATTGAGCATATATTAAAAGTTGAGCTCAGCGACACAGAAAAAGCCAGCATCATGAACGAACATGGCGAATATGTTAAGATTGATAAGAGGGGCAAGGAATCTGTTGATTCCCAGAAGGCATTTGGTAAAGAGGCCCTTTCCTATGCCCAGGAAGCAGCACGTCAGGTCAAGGATACAAGAGTATTCACACCTGAGCGCAGCCCTAAGCTTGGCTGAATGTATTTAATCTGATATTTTTTCTTGGAAAAAAAGAAATAATAAGGCTTATCCATAGAAATAATATAATAAGTAATTAGAAAGAGATATAAAATTAATGGCACCAAGAATTATTTTAGCATCAGGAAGCCCTAGAAGAAGGGAACTCATGCAGCAGGCAGGCCTTGAATTCGAGGTAATACCTGCACAGGGAGAAGAGGTTATAACCAGCGAAGAGCCCTCTGAAGTAGTAAAACAGCTTTCTTTTCAGAAGGCAGCAGAGATTTTTACAAAGGAAACTGGTATAAACCTTGAAAATGAACCACTTGAAACGCTTTCTGTAAATGGCAATTTTGACAAAAAATCATCCGATAACTTTGGAGATTTTTCGAA
>CAMVNV010000102.1 GCA_947168935.1 uncultured Butyrivibrio sp.
CTTGATCAGCTTCTTATGAAGCATATCTTCTTCTTAAATTCATGACATTTGGCGTTGATGGCTGGAACGCTCGTCTTGATATCTATGAAGATGAGTCTATCACTAATGAATCAGGTGTTGCACTTAAGCATGCCAATATGCCTGTTCCTATGACACTTGATGAGGGCGTATGGACCAGATACAGAGCACTGTTCCCAACAGTTACAAGTGAGGACGGAAGTGTTGATTACTGGGATGATTATTTTGCATCAATCACAAGACCTGTTGCTTATGGCTGGTACAGCATTGCAGGATACTGGAACTTCTGCGATCAGTACTTTAATTCAATCGGTATACATGATCTTGTAGATGCAGGTACTGCCAAGGCTGCTGATTATGCTGATGAAGCTACACGTCAGGCTAACTATTACCATGCAGAAGCTATGATATCTTACTTTGGACCAAGCGGATATGATGTTCTGTCTGAAGAGGATCTTGCAGCATATCAGGCAGTTGTCGATTCTTTTGCTCAGTAAAAATGGGTTATTTTTAGACATGTGGAATGGATATGATCCATGGAAATGATTCATGGATAGAATCTGTACCACATGTCCGGTAATAAGGCTTTAATTATATTTTTATATTATAAGGAGGGTTTTATGAAGAAGAAAGTTTTAAGTGTCATGATGGGTGTATTCATGAGCGCATCACTTCTTGCAGGTTGCGGATCTTCTGAAGGTGATACGGCTGGTCAGGCAGATTCATCAGCTAAGGAAGCATCCAGTCAGGAAACTGCTAAGGAAGAAAGTAAAGAGCAGCAGGCGACAGAGGGCACAGCAGCTACTGAGATTCCTGATGACTACAAGTATTATTTTTCTTTCGATGAAGAAGATGAAAGAGTACATGCAGCTATTCAGGATACTGCGGCAACACCTATTGTTCAGACTACAGATGATGCAGTTAATTATGTTAACGGTGTAAGTGGCAATGCCCTTTATGTTGATGGAAGTAAGGGCGCTAAGCTTGATGTTAACGGCGTCGGCGATACGTATTCTGTTTCCTTCTGGGTATATTCAGAAAGATCAGCTAACTATATGCCAACTCTTCAGTATGGTCCTGATATTCACGGAGATGCTACAGGTGGTCAGCACTATGTTAACTTCACATGGGCAGACTGGAATCCTGACGGAAGCGCATTCCCTTGCGTATGGGCTTATGATCAGCTTGATGATGCCAAGTGGCCTAACTGGTATCCGGATGAAGCCAATACTCATGTAGGCGAGTGGAACAACATAACTCTTACAGTTGATCCTTCTGAGCTTTCTGAGGATGGAACACTTATTGTTGCACATCTTTATTTTAACGGAGAAGAGCTTGTTGGCTATGATTCAGATGGCAATGTAAGGCCTACATATGTTGTAAGCGGTACTATGGCTGAGTCTGATAACTTTGATTTCCTTCTTGGTATCAACTACTGGGATGCTATCATGAAGGGCGCATTTGATGAGATCTATGTATATGACTATGTACTTGACGCAGGTCAGATCAAGGCTTTGTATGAGGCTGGAGATGCTACTTCCACATATGATGCTCCTACTCACGAAGTAACACTTACAGTAGATGAAAATGCTATTGACAGCGTTGGCGCTACAGATTTTTCTAATGCATGGTGGAGTGACTGGTCAGAGTTTACAGAGCTTAAGGATGGTGAGACCAAGGTCGTTAAGCTTAAGAACTGGTCAGATGGTGTTAATAACTATGATAACTATACAGTTCTTTTTACTAACGAAAAGACACCTGCTCACGAGGATCCTAATGAGTCCGGATCAGCTGATCACAAGGAATATGCATGTGTAAGAGCTGATGCATTTGGATGGACTCCTGACGGAGATATTGATGCTGCGCTCTTTAACTACAGCTGGGGCAACTGGGGCACATGGCTTCAGCAGGTCATGACGGAAGCTGATGTTGAGCTTACAATCTCAAGAAGCGGTTCAGAACTTACTGTTAATGCTGTTCAGACTGACTATCTTGGATCAGCTAATACCTGCAATGTTACATTCCCTGCTGATATTACAGCTGATGATGACTGCTTCTTCGCAATTACAGGCGAGGCTTGCTATATCGATATCCTCTCAATCGAGGATGCTATAAGTGTTGTGGCAGATCCTGATGCTATAGACTCTGTAGGTTCTACAGATCTTACAAATGCATGGTGGACAGACTGGTCAACACCTATCGAGATTGCTGATGGTACTACAACTACTGTTAACTTCAAGAACTATTCTGATGGTGTCAACAACTGGGACAACTACGTAATGGTATTTACTAACGAAGAGACAGAGGCTCATCAGAATCCTAATCCTGATGAAGGCGTTGGCTCTGCTGATCATGTTGAGTATGCAGCTATTCGTGCTGATGCTTATGGCTGGGACGTAGATATTGATGGCGGAGATGTTACATATGAGACAAGCTGGGGGGATGACTGGGCTACATGGCTTGATGCTATGAAGGATGCAGATGTTACTCTTACAATCACAAGAAATGGTACTTCTATGGTTGTAGATGCTGTTATCGTTGACAGAAATGGCAACAAGTTCACTAATAAGACTAGCTGGACTACAACCTGTCAAGCAGGCGATCCTATGTATATGCTCCTTACATGTGAAGAGTGCTACATAGACATTATGTCTGTAGAAACTAAATAAATACTTCCTCCTTCTGTTATTTTATTCCGGGTGCTATTTGCACCCGGAATAGTACATTACTAAAACCACTTGGACAGACCAGTATCCCCAAAATATATACTGCCTACCCACTGTAAATATTTTGTGGATACTGGCCCGGCCAAGTGGTTTTAGTAATGTACTATTAGAATGAAGTGGCTGAAAGATGTTGATTTCTAATGAGTATATAAGGGATGGATTTGTATTTATTAGAAAGTGTGGATTTAAGATATTAAGCGAGATGTAGAAATGATGCGAATATAAGACTAATGGAGCTAGATTATGTATAGTGATAGTAAAAGTTTTAATGATATTAGTAATGTTTCAGATAATGATCATGGTGCGATCAAGGGTGCAAAGGTGGGTGGATTTCGAAAGATTCGCAGGACGTTTGCTGCGCTTTCGCTTATTGTGATGATGGCAGTTAATGGGTGCAGCGGCGGGGAAGGATCGTCTTTGGATGTTAACGGCGCTGGAGAGGCATCTTCGGGGCAGGGAGATGTTGCTGGTGATAAGGTGCAGGGGCTTAATGGTAATACTTACTATGAGTCTAAAGACGGTGTAAGTGTAACTCTTTCTACAGATAAGCTTTCATATGAAGATGGAGAAGAGGTTCATTATACGTTAGTAGTTAGTAATGATACTAAGGACTATACGATATCAGGTAAGAAATTCCAGTATACCAATTCTGATAATCTTGTGGCTGCGTCAGAAGATTCTATGCCGGATGAGATTCCTATGTTAAGAGCCGGAGAGAGTTATACCATAGAAGGGACTTTGATTGGAGGAGAGGGTCAGAGTGTTTCGCCTAATCTAGCATCGGCATCAACGGATGTTTCTATTAGACCTTATGTAATGATCACTTATAAAGGAGAGGAAGCAACGGTTCGCTGCGTTCTGAATTTGAAGATGACAGAAGTTGTAAGAGAGTTTGATAACCAGGATAAGAAAACAGCAAGTACAGTATCAGTGCATGATCCGTCTATATTCAAGGATGAAGATGGTAAGTACTATATTGTAGGAACTCATATTACCAGTGCATCATCAGATGATCTTTTTGACTGGGAGGATAGGACTGCAGATTTTAGAGCATCACTTTCTGATGAAACTATAGAAAAGATAAGAGAGTGGAATGATGATGAAAACGGTGACTGGTTTGGATATCTCTGGGCTCCTGATATCATATATAATGAAACTATGGGCAAGTACTGTATCTATCTATCTGCTAACGGAGATAACTGGAAGTCCAATATAGTCCTTCTTACAGGAGATAGTGTTTACGGCCCTTATGAATATGCAGGATCTGTTGTATATGGCGGATTTAACGAAGATACGTTTAGTCAGACAGATGCAGGAACTGTTCTTGGTACAGATACTATTCCTGAGCGCTATGTTACATACGGCGTTGATAACAAGAAGTGGGGAGATATGTATCCTAATTGTATAGACCCCTGCGTGTTCTATGACCAGGATGGCAAGCTTTGGATGAGTTATGGTTCCTGGTCAGGTGGTATCTTTATGCTGGAACTTGATGAAGAGACAGGACTTAGAGACTATAATGTAAGTTATGAGACCAGTACTCACAGCGATGCATATTTTGGGACTTTAGTAGCAGGCGGAGCCTATGTTTCCGGAGAGGGTTCCTATATACAGCATATAGGTGACTATTACTATCTTTTTATTTCATATGGTAATCTTGAAGCTGCAGGCGGCTATAATATAAGAGTGTTCAGATCAGATAGGCCTGATGGAGACTATGTTGACGAACTTGGAAACACACCTTACTATGATACATATTCTTTTAACTATAATACAGGTATAGGTGTCAGACTCTTCGGAGGATATAAGTGGAAGACCATGTCTATAGGTCAGGTCGCTCAGGGGCATAATTCGGCTTTCGTAGATGATGATGGCAAGGCTTATATTGTATTCCACACAAGGACCACAAACGGATCAGAAGGCCACTATGTCAAGATCCATCAGCTTTTTGTCAATAAGGACGGCTGGCTTGTTGCAGCTCCTTATGCTACTGATGGAGAGACTTTGAAGGAAGACGGCTATGATATATCTGAAGTTGCCGGAGAATACGAAGTTATAGTCCACGATCTTGAGGTTGATTACAAGAATCTTGACTATAATAAACCAAAGACTATCACTCTTAATGAAGACGGCAGTATCACAGGTGATTTTGAAGGCACCTGGAGTCTTGAAGATGGCACTCCTTATATTGAGCTTACATTTAACGGCGATACATATAGCGGAGTTACTGTTTCTATGAATATAGAAGGAAGCAGCGTAGAAACCATGACATTTACTGCTCTTGGCAAGGATTCGCAGATCACGGTATGGGGCTCTAGGATGCCATAAGATTTTTGAGATTATGATTGGATTACAGATGTATGTTTATACTAAGTAGAAAAAGAAGTATTGAAAAAGAAAAAACGCCATACGAATTAAGAAAAAAATCCAATGCTAGTAGTATTGAGGCTGAACAAAATGCGATCAGCATACTTAAGTCTGACTCTGAAGAAGCTGCATATAGGCGCGCCAAGGAAGATGAGTTTAATCCTCTGAATCTTTTAAAAGATATACTTGGCTTTGTATTTGTATTGGCAATAGCTTTTGGCTGGATGATACTTATGCTCCTTATTATAAGCTTTGTGAGCCTTTCGTATCTTCATTTTAATATTGATGTCATGCTCTATGTATCCGCAGGTTTTGCTGCAGTTTGTGGCGTGATATATATTTTGGCTAAGATCAGAAAGAGTATTGGAAGACGTAAACTTTAGTGCTAACTCAAAACATACTAAAAGAAAGATTCTTGAAAATTAAATTCAAGAATCTTTTCTTTTTAGTGATATAATTTTTTATTCTTTATGATTCAGGTGTTTATAAAATATTTTTGACTTCATGTCACGAAAGATAGAACATGTTTTTCGAAGAAGGTGCGATTGTGAATACCATTTTTATTCTGAGTCTATTGGACTGTAGCTCATCCTGACTTCAATGTCCTGATTGTAATTACCAAATGACTTACCGAAGATAGTAAGACCGCCAACATGCTCAGCTGTATCAGGAACTTCCATGCGGAATTTGATGCTGCTCTTACTTGTAAGATTGAATCGGTCGATGGTAACGTCAGATATCTGAAGACCATCAATGAAAGTGCCCTTATGGTTTATTACCAGCATCTTTAGAAGACCATACTGATTCCAGTTAGGGAACCACCAGTCAGGTGTGAATATACCTTTTACATCCCCGAAGTCTCCAGGTGATGTCCAGTAGCCAAGATTTACATCGTTTAGATAAAAGTAAATATCAGATGGCCATACGTTGTTGACACCAGGTGCTTCTGATGAAAGCTCTGCTGAGATGCAGATCTCATCAATTTTTTGTGAAAAAGGAATGAAATTAGGAATCACATAGTCTACATGACCTTTAGTAAACCATAGAATATCAGCATGATACCTGTCTGGATGAGAGAAGTATCTTGTATCATCAACCTGGCCTATGAGCTGTGATCCGGATGCTATACCACAGGTAGGATATACTTCATAATCTGAAAAAAGACCAACTTTGATAGATGTAGTATATACATTTTCATCCTTAGCTTCGTCCTGAAGGTCGATCAGTATTTTATCAAGATGTACTGAGCATATTTTTTGATTGCCATGTCCTGAGGTTTCAGATGAAACTGTGACTACGCCGCATTCTTCGAGCTTTTTGATATGGCTTGTAAGAGCGCCGTTGGTTATATTAAGACGAGATGCAAGCTCATTCATATTCATTCCATTATTGTCCAAGAGAATCTTGACGATCTCGACTCTGATGTCTGATCCGAGTGCTTTAAACAGGTCCAGTCCCTCTGAAAGAGATTTGATATGTAACATGATACCCCCTATACAGTAATTCGATATAGTCGTTTATGATCAATACATATGATGACATCTGTGTTTGAAGATAACACAGATGAACTTGGAAGTTAGATAGAGCAATCCGTCATCTTTATCATAGTGATTTACAAATTACTAAAATATTTCAAACAATTATATTTTAATATAAAAAGATATCTCTTGCAATCAAATATAATGCTAATTTTGGCTAAATTTTGCTCGATATTGACCATTTTCAAAATATATAAGCGCAGATTATGTGTAATATAAAAAATATTGATTTTACTTATGGGCAAAAATGTTTTATAGTAATCACGGTGACAGGTTCATGTCTTATGTCACTAAAATCTATTTGTTATTTGGAGATAACAATTTCAGGAGGATAATAATTATGGTTAAGGCAGTTGTAGGAGCCAATTGGGGCGATGAAGGCAAAGGTAAGATCACAGATATGATGGCTGATAACGCTGATGTCGTTATCCGTTTTCAGGGCGGTGCCAATGCTGGTCACACTATTGTAAATGAGTATGGTAAATTCGCTCTCCATACAATGCCGTCTGGAGTATTCCATCCGAATATTATGAATATTATTGGTAATGGTATGGCTTTTGATATTCCTAAGTTCATGGGAGAACTTAAGGAAGTTACTGAAAAGGGTGTTCCGATGCCACAGATCATGATCTCTGACAGAGTTCAGGTCATGATGCCATATCATATTCTTTTTGATACACTTGAAGAGGCTCGTCTTGCAGGTAAGAGCTTTGGTTCTACAAAATCCGGTATTGCACCTTTCTATTCAGATAAGTTTGCTAAGATAGGTTGGCAGATCAATGAATTCTTCCAGGATGATGAGACAATCAAAGAGAAGATCGCAAATATCGCTTCTATAAAAGATACACTTTTAGTACACCTGTATCATACAGATCCTATCGATCAGGAAGAGCTTTTCAATACTATTGTTGACTGGAGAGAGCAGGTTCGTCCTTATATCGGCAATGTTTCTGAGTACCTTGATAAGGCTCTTAAAGATAACAAGACAGTTCTTCTTGAGGGACAGCTTGGAACTATGAAGGATCCTGATCACGGTATTTATCCTATGGTTACTTCTTCACACACACTTGCTGCTTATGGCGCACTTGGTGCAGGAATCGCTCCTTACGAGATCAAAGAGATCGTAGCAGTTACAAAGGCATACAGCTCAGCAGTTGGTGCCGGCGAATTTGTATCAGAGATCTTTGGCGAAGAGGCAGAGCTTATGCGTAACCACGGCGGTGACGGTGGTGAGTATGGCGCAACAACAGGAAGACCAAGACGTATGGGATGGTATGACTGCGTTGCATCTAAGTACGGATGCAGACTTCAGGGCGCTACAGATGTAGCATTTACAGTTCTTGATGATCTTGGATATCTTGATGAGATCAAGGTTTGCGTAGCATACGAGATCGATGGCAAGGAGACAACAGAGTTCCCTGTAACAAGAGAACTTAAGAAGGCTAAGCCTGTATATGTAACTCTTCCTGGATGGAAGTGCGATATCCGTGGCATCAGAAACTTTGACGAGCTTCCTGAGAATGCCAAGAAGTATGTAAACTTCATCGAAGAGCAGCTTGGCTTCCCGATCACAATGGTTTCTAACGGACCTGCACGTGAGGATATCATTTACAGAGAGAGTCCTCTCAAGAAATAATCATTTGGGGTCTTGTATATATTTAGATTAGTGAACTACAGGATGTAGTTACGACATGTATAGAAGTTCATGGATGAACTTCTATGTCGGGATATATGGTATTTGAAAAATATCGTAGCTATTGATATACATCATTGGCTACGATATTTTTTATACTATTATACTGGTAAGGCGCTTACTTGCTGACGAGAGAGTTTTAAAGGCAAAATCTTTTTCTTGTGATATAATTTTTAGGGTTTATATTTGACCTTAGGAGGAAATACAGTGAACGAAAATAATAATACCGGTAAATGGACTGCAAAGAGAATAGCAGCGATTATAGGAATAGTTATACTTGTAGGAATGTATGTGGCTTTACTTGTTCTTGCATTTCTTTTCCCTGCAAACTCTTTTGAGATTTTTATAACAGCTGTTGGCGGAACCGTTGGAGTTACTATTCTTATATGGCTGATGATCTGGGTGATAGGTCTTTTTACAGGAAGACATACAATTGCATCTCTTGATGCGATGACATCGGATCAGGATCACGATAAATATGGCAATGCATATCCGCGCAAGCCTTCAGGCCACATTGATACTATCATTTTTGATATTGGTAATGTCCTTGTGGACTTCTCATGGAGACAGATGCTTGTAGATAAGGGCGTTCCGGAAGAACTTGTTGAGAAGGTCGGTGATGCAACAGTAAGAACCGATATCTGGAATGAGTTTGACCGCGGCAATATGTCTCACGAGGAAATTGTTAATAAGCTTTGTGATAATAGCCCTGAGCTGGCAGAGTATATTCATAAAGGTTTTGATGACTTTACAGGAATAGTCAAGCTTAGAAGTACTTCAATTCCTCTTATCGAGGGGCTTAAGAAGGCTCACTACAGGATTCTTGTACTTTCCAATTATTCTAAGAGTGCTGTAGATAATAATAAAAATGAAATGGTCTTCCTTGACTATGTTGATGGCGGAATCTTAAGTTACAAGGACCATGTTATTAAGCCTGACCGTGAAATATATGAGCTTCTTATAAAGAGATATGATCTTGTTCCTGATAAATGCGTATTTATCGATGATACTGAGAAAAATGTTGCAGGTGCAAAGAATGCCGGAATTAAGGCAATCCACTATCAGAGCCTTGAACAGATGATGGATGAGCTTAAAGAACTTGGTATAAAGAGAATATGAGAATAATAAAAAGAACTTGGGATAGAGAGAAGCAATGATAAAAAAGAAGGCCTCGGGAGTGAGGTCTTCTATTTTTATAAGGTATTTTGCTTTAAGATGTGCCCTTATGACTTTATTAACTCTAATAGTTTGGCTGATGCCAGTGACTGCTGGCGTTTATTGCTTGTTACAAGCCTGATGTACCTTGGCGGGATTCTTTGTTTTAATCGTAGTTCGAAAAGTTTTCCGTTATCCAGGTCTTCTTTTGCAAAATCGCGAACAACCATTCCAACGCCAAGAGACCTTTCGGCAAACTGAACTATCATGTCGCTTGTTGCTAGCTCAAATTCAGGATGGATAGTTATATCGTTTTGCTTAAGGAACTCTGTGACATATCGTCCGCTTGATGTGTTTCCTTCAAGTGTTATAAGTGGAAGATTCTCAAGTTCGGACAGATCGATCATATGGTTTCTATACTGGATAAAAGATCTTCCTGCAACAAAGCAGTCCTGAATCTCGCGAACATCTGTATAGCTGATATCTTCTTTATTAGTAGAATCTGGAAAAGGAGATGATACAACGCCAAAATCTATGCGGTCATCTTCAAGGTATTTAAGGGTCTCAGGAGTCGGTCCGTTAGTTACGGTAACTTTGATCCCGGGATAGAGCTGGTGAAACTTTTCAAGATATGGAAGAAGGAAGAAGCGAAGAGTCATATCGCTTGCTCCAACTCTTACTTCTCCGGCTTCGAGATGAAGGAGCTGGCTAAGGCGCTTTTCTCCCTGGACTATCTCTTCATAACCTCTTTCTACATATTCATATAGGAGAGTTCCTTCTGATGTAAGTGCAATTCCCCTGCCGTTTCTTTTAAATAAGGATACGCCAAGCTGCTTTTCGAGCGCAGATATCTGCTGGCTTACTGCCGGTTGTGACATGCTAAGGGATTTAGCAGCAGCAGTGATCCCTCCGCTTTTTGCGACATAGTAGAAGATCTTATAGTATTCCAGATTTACATCAAAGTTTGTTATATCGGTGTTTTTATTCATTGTATTTGCCATCTTATAAATATTGATTAAAGACATCAGTACTTGAAGGTTATTGTCTATTGTCAATCAGATTTGTCGATTTTTTGTTTGAAACTATTGACAATGGATGATTATCGTGATAAGCTACTGATGTTTGAAAACAAAGCAGAGTATCCACTCTCACCCTGCGGCTGACAGCTTCAGGTGTTTATAACTTCAGACAGACTCTTTTGTCTGTACGGTTTGATTATAAGTGGATGCGTCTCGCGTGTCCACTTTTTTATTTTAATCGGAGGTAATAACCATTAACGACTTATTTATTAACGAACAGATCAGAGACAAGGAAGTTCGTGTGATAGGACTCGATGGTGAGCAGCTTGGAGTTATGTCAATCCAGGATGCACGCAAAGTCGCAGAGGAAGCAGGAGTTGATCTTGTCAAGATCGCACCAAATGCAAAACCCCCTGTTTGCCGTGTTGTTGACTACGGCAAGTACAAGTATGAACAGCTTCGCAAAGCTAAAGAAGCGCGTAAGAAACAAAAGACTGTTGAGATCAAAGAAATTCGTATTTCTCCCAACATCGACACTAACGATCTTAATACTAAGATCAATGCTGCAAGGAAATTCCTTGAAAAGGGCAATAGGGTTAAAGTAACTATGCGTTTTAGAGGTCGTGAGATGGCTCATATGGGAGCGAGCGTTCATGTTCTGATTGATTTTGCCAAAGAGCTTGAAGACTGCGCAGTTGTTGAGAAGCAGCCTAAGGCAGAAGGCAGAAGCATGGTTATGTTCTTAGCTGAGAAGAAATAAAAAAGTACATGCAGATACCGTAAGAAATAGGAGGATTTTTATTATGCAGCACAAAATGAAAACAAGCAGAGCAGCTGCCAAGCGTTTTAAAGTTACAGGCACAGGCAAGCTTATGAGAAACAAGGCATACAAGCGTCACATTCTGACTAAGAAGTCTACAAAGAGAAAGAGAAATCTTCGTCAGCCTGGTCTTGTAGATGCTACATCTGTTAAGACAATGAAGAAGATCCTGCCTTACCTTTAATTCAAAGTAGGACAGTTCGTAGTTTTTTTAGATTATTTAGGAGGAAATTACAATGGCAAGAGTAAAAGGCGCATTAAATGCCAAGAAGAAACACAATAGAGTATTAAAGCTTGCAAAGGGCTACAGAGGAGCTCGTTCCAAGCAGTATAGAATTGCAAAACAGTCTGTAATGAGAGCTCTTACAAGCGCATTCGCAGGTCGTAAGCAGAAGAAGAGAGATATGAGATCACTTTGGATCGTTCGTATCAACGCTGCTGCAAGACTTAACGGAATGAGCTACAGCACTCTTATGCACGGTCTCAAGCTTGCTGGTGTTGAAATCAACCGCAAGATGCTTGCTGAGATGGCAGTTAACGATGCAGAAGGCTTCAAGACTCTTACAGAAGTTGCTAAGAAGCAGATCGCATAATTTATTTAGATATTTCAAGGCCTACTGTTCACTATATGTGGACCGTAGGTCTTTTTTGATGTTTTAATATGTGGTAGAATAAACATCTGAAATTGTAATCAGGAGGATTTCAAAATGGGTGCTTTAGATAATTTAGAGCCAAAATCAGTATTTCATTTTTTTGAGGAGATAACACAGATTCCTCATGGATCAAATAATGTTCAGGCAATAAGTGACTATCTTGTGAAGTTTGCTAAAGATAGAAATCTTGAATATATACAGGATGAAGCTAGAAATGTAATTATCTTCGGTAAAGCTACTGAAGGTTATGAAGATAAGGAACCTGTCATCCTTCAGGGACATATGGATATGGTAGCTGTACATGATGCAGACTATGATATCGATATGGCAACTGAGCCTCTTAAACCTATGACAGATGGCAAGAAGATCTGGGCTGAGGGTACATCTCTTGGCGGAGATGATGGTATTGCTGTTGCATACTGTCTTGCGCTTCTTGATTCTGATACTATTCCTCATCCAAGGCTTGAAGTTGTTATCACAACTAATGAAGAGACTGGTATGGATGGAGCTTTTGCTATAGATCTTTCTCCATTAAAGGGTAGAAAGCTTATTAATATTGACTCTGAGACAGAGGGAGTTCTTCTTACATCATGTGCCGGTGGCGCAAGATTCTATGCAAGACTTCCTATCGCTAAGGTTCACAGAAGTGGTATAGCTTATGACATTGAGGTTTCAGGACTTCTTGGAGGACATTCTGGTACAGAGATCATCAAAGAGCGTGGTAATGCTAATGTTCTTCTTGGAAGAATACTTGCGCATGTATCAGAGCAGAACTGTGTTTCATGCCTTTCACTTGCCAGCATTGATGGAGGCGTGGCAGACAATGCTATTCCTGTAAATTCTAAAGCTACCGTAGTTGTATCTGAAGAAGTTAGCGAAGATGCTATTACTAAATCAGTTTCTGAGATAGAGGCGATTGTTAAGGAAGAGCTTTCTGTTAAGGATCCGGGTGTTAAGTTTACTGTGACTAAGAAGAGCAAAGGAACATTTGACTGCTTTGATGCTGAGTCAATGAAGAAGGCTTACAGACTTATCATGGCACTTCCAAATGGAATTCAGGCTATGAGTGCTTCTGTTCCTGGACTTGTAGAAACATCTCTTAACCTTGGCGTTGTAGTTACTAAAGATAATACTGTAACTCTGGAGTTTGCGGTAAGAAGTAGCGTTGACAGCAGTAAAGAAAACCTTCTTAAGAGACTTGAGTACATAACCGCGGCATTTGGAGCAAAGTCAGAGATATCAGCATCTTATCCGGGATGGCCATTTAATCCTGATTCCAAGCTTCGTGAGCACATGATCGAAGTATTTAAGAAAATGTATGGTCGTGAGCCTAAGATTGAAGCTCTTCATGCAGGCGTTGAATGTGGACTTTTCAGTAAGAAGCTTGAAGGTCTTGACTGCATCTCAATAGGACCTGATATGGAAGGCGTTCATACAACTTCAGAGAAGCTTTCAGTTGAGTCAGCTGCCAGAACATTTGAATATCTTTGTGAAGTCCTCCGCACCTAAAAATACATCCATGTATTTTTAGACAGGTGCTAGATACGTCCTGTATCCCCGCACCTAGAAATACATATTTCTCGGAATAATGCGATATAAGTAGCCAAAATCTTAGATATAATTTTGGCTACTTTTTTATATTCCATTTTAAGATAAGTGATGATAAAATGGAAACCAAGGAAAATAGTCGAGTTTCCAAGAGCGGTAATGTTAGTTTTGATGCAAGTGCGTGGAAACGGAAAAGAATAAAAATCGGAGATTGAGAAATGGACGAAACACAGAAGAAGATACTGGAGACTGTTATTGTTGAATACAAGGCTAAAGGCCTTAAGTTTACAATGGATGACATTGCAAAAGAATTACACATGAGTAAGAAGACTATTTATAAGATCTACCATGACAAGGAAGAGATGCTTGATAGCATGGTTGATTATGTCTTTAATTCTATAAAAGAGAGCGAACATGCAATATTAAATGATCCCAGTCTTACCACTGCCCAAAAGGTTAGTAAAATTCTTATAGCTCTTCCTGACAGTTCCCAGAATGTTTATGTCAGACTTATGTTCCCACTT
>CAMVNV010000103.1 GCA_947168935.1 uncultured Butyrivibrio sp.
TTGATTTTTCCCGAATCTAAATAGACCGCCTGTATAATAATTAATTTGATAAAACTTATCTTAGCACATAAAAATAAATATTATAGTGATATATTTAATCACTTTGGTTGATATTTTTTAACATGATTTAAAAACAGTAAAAAAAGAAACTGAACATTGACCAGGCACTTATTTTTCAGGAGATAAAGTGCTTTGACATAAACTACTAATTGAGGTAGTATAATAACTCGGCCCTGACGCTATATAAGTCCCACAAGAGGGCGTTTTGTGATATTATATAAGTGCCTTTTAGTGGCTTTAGGGGCGATATTTTGGCGGTATTGATTCACATTCATTCAATGGACATATCGCTATTAGGCAGATAGGAGATTTCTTATGGAAAAAAATTATGACGTTATCATTGTCGGAGCAGGCCCTGGTGGTATTTTCTGTGCTTATGAGCTCAAAGAGAAGAAGCCCGACATGAAGATTCTTCTTATAGAAAAAGGACGCAGCATTGAAAAGCGTCAGTGTCCTAAACGTGTAACAGGAGTTTGTGCTCATTGCCAGCCTTGTTCTATCACAACAGGTTTTGCAGGCGCAGGTGCCTTCTCTGATGGTAAACTTTCTCTTTCACCTGATGTAGGTGGTAATCTTCCTGAGATTCTTGGCTATGATGAGGCTACTAAGCTTATTCATGAGTCTGATGAGATTTATCTTAAGTTCGGCGCAGACAAGAGTGTATATGGTGTTGATAAGGCAGCAGAGATCCGTGAGATCAGAAGAAAAGCTATCAATGCTAACCTTAAGCTTGTTGAGTGCCCTATCCGTCACCTTGGAACAGAGGAGGGCTATAAGATCTATGGCCTTTTACAGAAGCACCTTGAAGAAGTTGGCGTAGACCTTCTTTTCAACAGCCCTGTAGCTTCTCTTGGTATCGAGAACGGACGAGTTACAAGCGTTACAACTGAAAAGGGCGAGACATTCTGCTCAGACAGAGTAGTTATCGCTGTTGGTCGTGATGGTGCTGACTGGTTTAAGGATCTGTGCCATGAGGTTGGTATCGAGACTAAGCCTGGAACAGTTGACGTAGGTGTCAGAGTTGAGGTTCGTGATGAAGTAATGCAGTTCCTTAATGAGAACCTTTACGAGGCTAAGCTTATCTATCACACACCTACATTTGATGATAAGGTTCGTACATTCTGTACTAACCCTTCAGGTGAGGTTGCTACAGAGTATTATGATGACAACCTTGCAGTAGTTAATGGTCATGCATATAAGGCTCAGGAGTACAAGACAAGTAATACTAACTTTGCTCTTCTTGTATCCAAGAACTTTACAAAGCCTTTCAATACACCTATCGAATATGGTAAGCAGATCGCACAGCTTTCCAACATGCTCTGCGGCGGCAAGATCCTGGTTCAGACATATGGTGATTTCAAGCGTGGAAGACGTACAACAGATGAGCGTCTTTGCAGAAATAACCTTATTCCTACACTTAAGGATGCTGTACCTGGCGACCTTTCACTTGTATTCCCTCACAGGATCATGGTGGATCTTGATGAGATGATCCAGGCACTTGATAAGGTTACTCCTGGTATCGCTTCTGAAGAGACTCTTATGTATGGTGTAGAAGTTAAGTTCTATTCAAACAAGGTTATCGTTGATAAGAACTTCGAGACAAGTGTTAAGGGTCTTCACGCGATCGGAGATGGAGCTGGCGTTACAAGAGGTCTCCAGCAGGCCAGTGCTAACGGTATCAGCGTAGCTAGAAGTATTCTTGCAGCAAAAGAAAAGAGCGAATAATGAATCTTTTTTCTCACAAACATAAAATTAATATTGTTGTGATATGTGTGATGGCATGCCTTGCTTTATGCGGGTGTGCCAATCCTTTTAAGGGCGGCAAAGACAGTATCAGTGTGGTTCTTACAACAGGCTTTTCTGAGGATGAGGTTTTTAGAATTGAGGACATTTCCTGCAGTCTTGCTGAGGTTGAACTATACCTTGTGAATACTCAGAATTCTTATCAGAGTACACTTGGCGATAGTATATGGGATGCAGATACAGGCCTTACTGAAAACCTTAAGTCTTCATGCCTTGCCCGTCTTGCTCAGATCAAGACCATGGTTTTATTGGCAGAGCATAATGGCATAATGCTTGATGATTCTGAGAAAAAAGCGGCTCAGAATGCTGCGAAAGAGTATTATGCAACCTTGTCTGAAGCAGATATCAAGGCTATGGACAATGTGACAGTCGATACTATTCAGACTCTTTATGAGGAGCAGGCTCTTGCAGGCAAGCTCTATGAGTACACTATCAGGGACATCAATCCGGAAGTTAGTGACGACGAAGCCAGAACTCTTACTGTTCAGCAGATTCTTCTTAAAACCTACGTTACAGATGATGCAGGAAATAGAACGGAGATGTCTGATAGTAATAAATCCACGGTTTATGCAAGAATGAAAGAGGTCCAGGCTCAGCTTGATGAGGGTGCAACCTTTGAAAGCATGGTTGAGACCTATAATGAGGCTGAGGAAGGTACTGTTTCTTTTGGTAAAGGTGAAGTGGATGTAAATCTCGAGACGGTTGCATTTAATCTGTCAACTGATCAGATTTCAGATATAATAGAAACAGAAGATGGTTACATGCTTATAAAGTGTGTCACAACCTTTGACAAAGAAGAGACCGAGCTCAATAAGGTCCGCATAGCAGAGGAACGCAGAAGTGAAGCCTTTGCGCAGGAATACGATGAGTTTGCAAAGGGCCTTACAAGAGAGATCAACAGTCAGCTTTGGGACAGTATCACACTTTGCGATGATCCTGAAGTTACGACTAAAGAGTTTTTTGATATATACAATAAGTATTTTGAGGATTAAGTGACATGGGGAAAAGGGAGACCTGGGTAGATTGCATAAAAGTACTGGCATGTGCATTGATCCTTGTGGGGCATTTGCTCCAGGGGCTTCAGCGTACAGGAATACTTGTGCGCAATGAAAGTCTGACCTTTTTCCTTTGGTTCATTTATCTTTTTCATGTTCAGCTCTTCTTTTTGTGTAGCGGTTATCTTTATGAACGCGGTAAAAGGGCTGGAAGTTTCAAGGAATGGATATGCAACATAGGATATAAGCTTGTTGCTCTTGGAATTCCCTATTTGGTTTTTTCTATTATCACATGGTTTTTAAAAAGCAGTTTTGTAGATCTTGTTAATATCAGAACGGGGCATCTGTGGAGCTTTCTTCTTACGTCTCCGGCTTTGGCCCAGTATTGGTATCTTTATACACTTTTCTTTTTATTCTTTTTTATCCCTAATGTGAAGAATACCAAGATCCTGGTGACGATATTTGTAGGATTCTTTGTTTTTTACATGTTTTCAGCAAGGTTCTCGTTCTGTTTTGCACTGTATTCCATGGCCCAGTACGGCTTTTGGTTTGTGCTTGGAATGCTGATGCAGAATCTTGGATTTGGTGAGCTTGGTCCTAAAAAGAGATGGCTATTATCATCACTTATACTGGTCATTTTATTTACAGGCTTTTCAAGTGCTTTGTATTCTAATGGCTATAGGGCGACCTTTTCTTTGTTGACCCTTCTTTTAGGAGTGCTGGCATGCCTTGGATTTTCATTGCTTTTCAGATTTATAGAAGCAGCAGGCTTCGTAAGTAGTGTAGTTATTATGTTTTCCAAGTATACTTTTCCAATATATTTGTTACATACGATTTATGCGGCAAGTGTCAGGACGCTTCTTATCTATATGGGCGTAAGAGATGTTCAGATTCATGTAGTACTTGGGCTTTTGGCAGGAATATGTGGATCAATGCTGACAGCATGGATATTTGAAAAAACTGGAATTCTGGAGTTTGTATTTTATCCTTGGAAGGTCATTAAGAAGTTTGCCAAAAGATAAATTCATAATTATTGCCTTGATGAATTATAAGGTTGAAACTATAGTTTATAAAAGTTTAAGAACTGCCGGAAAGCTTTAAAATACAGTGTTTTAAGATGGTTATTAGCACTCAATGCATCTGAGTGCTAATTTTTTATTGACTTTTAGTCAGGCGGGAATTAATATTACTTAGTGAGCGGATAACGCAGTAGATTTGGCATTTTCATAATGCTTTTTTCCATAATCCCATTACAGATGGGAAGTACTTTATTTTTTCAGGAGGCACCAGAAATGGCAGGAAGAAAGGGTAATTTAAGTATTAATTCGGAGAACATGTTCCCGATCATCAAGAAATGGCTGTATTCAGACCATGATATCTTTTATCGTGAAGTAATCTCCAATGCTTGTGATGCTATCACAAAGGTTAGAAAGATGGATGCGATGGGAGATTATGAACTCCCTGAAGGATTTAAGCCTAGAGTAGATGTTGTTCTTAATGACAAGGACAAGACAGTAACAATTACTGATAATGGTATCGGTATGACTGCTGATGAAGTTGAAGAGTACATCAACCAGGTTGCTTTCTCAGGAGCAACAGCATTCCTTGAAAAGTACAAGGATAAGGCTTCTGATGATCAGATCATCGGTCACTTCGGACTTGGTTTTTATTCAACATTCATGGTATCTGAGAGAGTTGATATCGATACTCTTTCATACAAAGAGGGATCAAGCCCTGTACACTGGACATGCGATGGCTCATCTGAGTTCGAGATGTCTGATGGCGCTAAGGAAGGCGTTGGTACAACAATTACTCTTCACCTTTCAGAAGACTGCCTTGAGTTCTGCAATGAATATAAGGCTAGAGAAGTAATCCAGAAGTACTGCTCATTCATGCCTTATGAGATCTATCTTTCAAAGGCAGAAGAGGATCGTACAGAGATCGTCAAGGAATCAGAGAAGCTTGAAAGCGACGTTGTTATCGAGGAAGTTAAGGAAGAAGCCAAGGCTTCTGATAACAAGGATGAGGGTAATGCGCCTGAAGAAAAGAAGTTCAAGATCCGTCGCCGTCCTCAGCTTCTTAATGATATACATCCTCTTTGGACTAAGACTCCTAATGACTGCACTAAGGATGAATATCTTGAGTTCTACAGAAAGACATTCAATGATTACAAGGAGCCTTTGTTCTGGATCCACCTGAATATGGACTATCCTTTCAACTTAAAGGGTATTCTTTATTTCCCTAAGATCAACATGGAGTTCGAGTCAATCGAAGGTGTTATAAAGCTTTACAACAACCAGGTATTCATCGCTGATAACATCAAGGAAGTTATTCCGGATTATCTGATGCTCCTTAAGGGTGTTATTGACTGTCCTGATCTTCCTCTTAATGTATCAAGATCAGCTCTTCAGAATGACGGATTTGTTAAGAAGATTTCTGATTACATCAGTAAGAAGGTTGCTGATAAGCTTTCAGGTCTTTGCAAGACTGATAAAGAAAACTACGACAAGTATTGGGATGATATAGCTCCTTTCATCAAGTATGGTTACCTTAAGGATCAGAAGTTTGCTGAGAAGATCAACGATTTCATCCTCTTCAAGGATCTTGATGGCAAGTACTTAACTCTTCCTGAAGCTCTTCAGATCAACAAGGAAGCTGAAGAAGAGGCTGCAAAGGAAGAGGCTGCAGATGAAAACGGTAACAAGGTAGATGTTGATGTTGTTGATGAAAACGGCAACACAGTATCTGATGATAACAAGGCAGATGCTGATAAAGAGGCTGAGGACAAAGAGCCACGCACTATCTACTATGTAACTGACGAACAGCAGCAGAGCCAGTACATCAACATGTTCAAGGCTCACAAGATGACAGCATTCATCCTTAATGCAAATATTGATACTCCATTCATGCAGTCAATCGAGCAGAAGAATGAGAATATCAAGTTCCAGAGAATTGATGCTGATCTTACAGATACATTTACATCAAAGACATCCAAGAAAGCTGAAAAAGAGCTTGAGGAAGCTGCAGAAAAGCTTCAGGACAAGATGCGTAAGGCAGTTGATAACAACACTCTTACAGTTAAGATCCAGAAGATCAAGGATAAGAAGGTATCTGCGATCCTTACAGTTTCCGAAGAGAGCCGTCGTATGCAGGATATGATGAAGATGTATGCGCTTAATGGAATGGGCAGCATGCCTGATATGTCCAAGGAAGGTCAGACACTTGTTCTTAATGCTAACCATGCACTTGTTAAGTATGTAATGGAGCATGAGGATGCTAAGAACAACAAGATGATCTGCGAACAGCTTTATGACCTTGCAAGAATCCAGAATGCACCTCTTTCAGGTGAGGATATGACTAAGTTTATCAATCGTTCAAACGATATTATGGTACTTCTTACAGAAGGCAAAGAAGATTAAAAATATATACTAAATGAAAAATCCCCGAAATACGTACAGATGTGTATTTCGGGGATTTTTGTGGTATCATAATAATATTAAATGCGTAGTCGGGGGCAGGATTCTTGAGAGATTGTATTGACCGGATTTTAAAAGGACAGTTTGAGTATGACAGAGGGGAACTTTCATTTTCTTTTCCGCATCTCGAACTTAACATACAAGAAGGTGAAGAGATAGAAGGATCATTCACCATTACAGGACCTTCCGAGAAGATGTCAGAGGGAACAGTTTCCTCTACGGAGATTCGGATGGAGGTTCTGATGGACTCTTTTTCTGGAGAAAAAAGTGAGGTATCTTATCGTTTTCGTGGTGAGGGCCTTTCCGGAGGAGATGTCATAAAGGGACATTTTCGAATTGTCTCTAATCGCGGGGAGTACATGCTTCCTTTTAGCGTAACGGTTGAGCAGCCCAAAATTTCTTCCAGTCTTGGAGATATTAGAAATCTTTTCCATTTTACTAATCTGGCAAGATCATCTTGGGATGAGGCTCTTCATCTTTTTTATTCAAATCAGTTCCACTATATTTTTAAGGGCAATGATGCCCAGTATGAGAGTCTTTACAGGGGTCTTGCCAAGGAAAATATGTCCCAGCACAACATGGACGAGTTTCTTGTGGCTATCAATAAGAAGCACCCTGTAACTATAGAATGTGATGTAAAGAGCTTTGAAGAAGAGGCACCCAAGGAGACCGTTGACAGAAGTATCATTCTTACTAAGGGCGGCTGGGGATATGCTCATCTTAAGGTTGATTTTGAGGGGGATTTTCTTACTGGAGAAAAGAGTTATCTTACAGATGATGATTTTCTTGGAAGTAAGGCCTATCTTCATTTTCAGATAGATCCTCAGTTCCTTCACAGTGGACACAACTATGGGTGTATAAAAATATATAATGAGTATACACGTATAGATATTCCTGTTACTGTATCAACTGTTGATTATGATGAGGAACTTCATAAAAGCTATATCAGAAAAAAGCGTCTTACACATGAGCTTTTAAGATCTTATCTGGCTTTCAGAGGAAGAAGGGTATCTTCAAGGCAGTGGATGGCTGACACAGGTAAGCTGATAAGCCGTATGTTTACAGAAGATCCTGATGATATAGAGTTTAAGCTTTATGGCGCTCACTTTCTGATAACAGCAGGAAGACTGGGACAGGGGCAGTATATCCTTGAACAGATCATGCCTGAGATAGACAGGCTTGCTCATCTTGGAACAGAGTATGGACAGCAGACCTATTGCTATTATCTGTACCTTCAGACTCTTATAAGCAGAGAGGAGTCTGATATTCAGAAGGCTACAGAGCTTATTGAAGAGGTTTTCAAAAGACATCCTGAAAACTGGCGTATTGCATGGATACTTGGATATGTTTCTGATGAGTATTCACTTAATCCTCAGAATAAGTGGCTTCTTCTTCAGAGTCAGTACGAGCGTGGATGCAATTCACCTATCGTATATATGGATGCATTTACCATACTTAAGAATAAACCGGAGCTCTTTTTACGAATAGATGATTTTACAATATCTGTTCTTGAGTTCGCAGCAGATCAGGGAATCCTTACGATTCCAGTAATGGAGCAGGTTACATATCTTTCTGGTAATGTCAGAAACTATGACAAGCGTCTTTATAAGATCCTTAAAGCCTGCTATGAAAGCCAGGAAAGTGACGAGGCACTTCTTTCCCTTTGCTCTCTTCTTATGAAGGGTGAAAGATGCGATAAGGATAGCTATATCTGGTACAAAAAGGGAGCTACCAAGCAGCTTCGCCTGACAAGACTATACGAATACTATATGATGTCTCTTCCGGAAGATGAGGATGGAAGAGCTATAGACGATATTCCAAGGGTGGTTCTGATGTATTTTTCATATCAGAGTAACCTCCCATGGACCAAGAATGCTGTTCTTTACAGATATATTTATGAACATATGGATGACTATCCGGAACTGTATGAATCCTACAGATTCCAGATAGAGAAGTTCCTTGTGGCTGAGATTGAGAAGAAGCACATAAATCCGGCTCTTGGATGGCTTTATGAGCATGTGGTAACTGCGCAGATGATCGATGCTCAGAATGCTCAGAAATTCCTTGCTATTCTCTATACCTGCAGGATAGTTGTAGAAGATCCAGACATTAGAGAAGTTATTGTTATATATGACAAGTGCAGAAGCCAGATGCATTATGATGTTGTGAACAGGGTATGTAATCTTCCTTTATACGGAAGCGAATATACTATTCTTCTTGCTGATGCAAATGGGGACCGTCATGCGGCTTCTGCGCCTTATAGCATTACCAAGCTGATGAATCCAAGGGATCTTTTGTCTCTTACAACTCCGTATATTCAGAGTGGAACAGAGAATCTTGACCAGTTTTTGTGCGAGCTTGGAAGAAGTGCATATACCATAACACTTGAAAATGCTTCAAGATACAGAGATCTGGCGGACTCTGATGTTATAAGAGAAGATGTTCGTGCGCAGATCAGATCTGATCTCATAAGATTTTATTATGAGAATGATTTTATGAGGCAGTTGTCAGAATACCTTAATATCATTGAGCCTGAGAAGCTGACCCAGAGGCAGCGCGGTGAGATGCTTGAACTAATGGTTCTTACAGGTATGTATGATAAGGCTGTTAAGTGGCTTAGGCGCTATGGATGCTACAATATTGATCCTAAGATCATCATGCGTTTGTGCGGAAGAGCTTTTGACTCGCAGAAGGATCTCGGAGATCCTGTACTTACTGAGATCGCATGGTATGCATTTCATCTGGGTAAATATGATGAGCCTACACTTCTTTTCCTATGCAATTGTTTTCAGGGCACTATCAGGGAGATGAGAGATCTGTTCAAGGCTTCTGAATCTTATGGCATGGAGAACAGAGATCTTATCGAGAGGATCCTTGTACAGATGCTGTATACGGGTTCATATCTTGGAGATCACGTTGATATATACAGAAACTATGTAAGAACTGGAACTTATCTGGATCTTGAGATAGCTTATCTGTCTCAGTGTGCTTATGATTACATGGTTAGAGATAAGGTAACTGAGCCATATATTTACAGCCGTATTGAAACTCTTTATAAGAACGGAGTTATTCTTCCTTTAGTTGCAATGATGGCTTATCTTAAATTCTTTGCGTATGCTGATCCTATGGACAAGGAGATTGCTGCAAAGAGTTTTGGAACGGCCCGAAAAGAAACGGGTATTTCCCGAAATAATGACATCTGCAAGGCATTTTTGAAAACGCTCATGTCAAGGGATCTGTATTTTGAGTTCTTTAAGAACTATATAGGACTTTCACCACTTATGCATACGTTTGCAGACAGGATGATCCTTGAATATCATACAAGACCTCATATCAGATGCAGAGTTCATTATATGCTTATTACTGAAGCAGATACGGAAGATACAGGCGAGTATCAGGTCAGGGATCTTAAGGAGATGTACGACGGAATTTATGCTGCGTCATTTATCCTTTTCTATGGGGAGCAGCTCCAGTACTATATCACGGAAGAACCTGAGCAAAGACTTGATGAAAACGGACACATCAAACCTCAGAAACTTACAGAAAGTGGAGTCCTTTCCATTGCGGATGAAAGCTTCTCTGAGGGGGCAAGGAAGGGTGTGTACGGACTTATCAATGATGTGATGATGTCTGAGGCTCTTAATGATGATAAAGCTCAGTTTAAGCTTGCTTCAGATTATTATAAGAATAAATTCCTTGTGGAGGAGTTTTTTAAGCCAGTATGATATTTGACACCAAAAAATCTAAAAGCTATGTACTTGGATATGATCTTTCGGATTCCTTTTGCCAGATTTCCTATCTGTCATCGGATTGCGATATGCCGCAGACTCTGTCTGTCCTTGCGGGAGCGGAGCTTTACAATATCCCTACTGTTCTTTCCAAAGAAAAAGGGGGTTCTAACTGGTACTATGGTAAAGAGGCTGCTACAAGGATCAAGGAAAATGGTGATATCGAGATAAGCGGTCTTGTAGAAAAGGCGAGAAAGGGTGATGTAATTGTAGTAGATGGAACAGAGTACAGCCCTGTAGCGCTTCTTGCTCTTTTTATAAAGAGAAGTCTGTCTCTTTTGTCCATGGAGATGTCGATGGAACTTGTTAAATCCATCGTTTTTACGGCAAGAGATCTTGATGACAAGATGATAGAAGTTCTGTCCATGGTGGTTGATAAGCTTGGGCTTAATGGCTGCAGCGTTTTTTACCAAAGCTATGAGGAAAGTTTCTATTACTATATGCTGTATCAGCAAGATGATCTTAAGAGGCAGAGTGTCATAGCTGTTAATTATGATTTTGGCAGGATGTATGTATATCACCTTAGATTTAACAGGGGACTTAGTCCTATTGTAGCCTGTGTTGATACTTCATCTTATGACGATCTGGCACTTGCTGATCCTGAGCTTCCGGCATCGGAAGAAAAGATAGAGATGATGGACGAACAGCTGGCTTTCCTTCTGCGACATCAGATGGAAAATATGGTTGTTAATTCTGTGTATCTTCTTGGTAATGGATTCAGGTCCCAGTGGATGAACAAGAGTCTTAAGTTTCTTTGCACGGGAAGAAGGGTATTTCTAGGTAACAACCTTTTTTCCAAAGGGGCAAGTATAGCGGCAAGAGAGAAGATTAGTCCTAGTGACTTTGCTTCTGATTATGTGTTCCTTCGTAAAGACAAGCTTTTTTACAATGTTGGAATGGTTATCGATAAGTCGGGAAAAGAGGTATATCATGCCCTTCTTGATGCAGGTATATCCTGGTACGATGCGGCTGCATCCATTAGCGTGATCCTGGATAAAGAGCCTTGGCTCAAGCTTATCATGACATCTGTAATTGAAGGAACGCAGCATGAAGAGCTTTTGGAACTTAAGGATATGCCTCAGCGCCCGGAGAGAACAACAAGACTTAAGGTTGATCTTAGGATGAAGTCTGAAGAAGTTCTAACTGTATTCGTGGAAGACCAGGGCTTTGGAGAGATATTCCCTTCAAGTGGCACAACATGGAGTCTTGATGTTCCATGTAAGAGAAATATTGAGATTGAGAATATTGTTTAGGCAGAATTATTTGATTATGGAGTTTTTATGAGCAATGTCAAAATGTGTGTCGGTGCAAGATCAGATACACCGTACTATATGAAACACTTTGATACAGAACTATATACCATTGAAGAACTGTGCTACATCATCACTATGAATGCTTTTCTTTTGGAAGAAGAGGATTTTGATGAAGATCTTATAGTATGGATCAGGGACAGGCTTCACCTTCAGCCGCTTTCAGACATGCTTTCCAATCTAAGGAGCGGTGGCGCCGGTCTTTCTGAGATAGTAATGACGATTCTTAACTACGTTGGCTACAACACGGAAAAAGAGCTTAGTGAAGTCAGAAATCTTCTTGTGCAGAGCTCTCACATGGATCAGTTTGATAAGAAGTTAAATAAGGCCCGCATGTTTTTGGACCAGGGTAAACTTTCCAGCGCTGAAGAAGAGTATAGATACCTGGAAGATAATCTTCCGGAAGGTGCTTTGCAGGAGCTTTCCATTGTTTATCACAATCTGGGAGTTATTTTTGCAAAGAAGTTTTATTTTATGGAGGCAGCGGATTGTTTCAGGAAAGAATATGACATAGTTCATACCAAGAGTGCTCTGATGTCCTATATGTATGCTGTCAGGATCTGTATGACTGAGAAGCAGTATATTGACTATATGGCAGACAATAAAGATGCTTACCTTCTTTCCATGGAGCTTGAAAAGAAGATGAGTGACGCGGGGCTAATATATGATGCCGGTGATGACAAGCATCATCTTGCTACTCTTTCCGTTTACAGGACAGAGGGCAATCTTACTGCTTATAAGAATGGAATGAATGAAATTGTAAATAACATGAAAGAAGATTACAGGAATATGTGCAGCTGATAATACTTCTTGAGTGTTTATAGTGCAGACGTTTTTTACTGCGGGTTTTGTGATTCATATAGTTTTCTACTTTGAGAAAGGGTGAGGAAGGCTATGGGATTGTTGGACTTGTTTCGCTTTAAAAAAGATGACGAAAAACTAGATCTCTCAGATACTTTGGAGAAGTACGAAAATGAAGAGAACGAACCTGATGAGGAATCAGGAAGAGAGAGAATGCGCCGCGACAGGCATTCTGTTGGAGACTGGGAGAAGGTAGTCTATTCTAGAGAAGGTGTGAACATAGATGATGCTGCATCAAGGAGAAGCTATGTTCAGAGCTGCCTTACTCAGATGGAAGAGGGAACTCGTCAGATAGAAAACCTTCAGTATGAATACAGAACTGTCACAGGTTATCTTCATGATATGGAACTTCTTAATGAGATTCCTAAGGATGAACGTCACCAGATCAATGAGTATGCCAGAAAGATCTATGAAAATGAGGAGCAAAGGCAGCAATACTTAAAGCGTCAGGGCAAGATGACTGACAAGGAGTATGAGCAGGTTGAAAAGCTACAGGGTCAGGAAACGGATATCATCAAGAAGATGAAGGATTCTGAAGATTATCACAGGAAGATAAGAAAAGATCTTATCAGACTTGATAATGAGCGTCAGGCTTATGATCTTCGTAAGCAGGAAGCAGATAAAGCTCTTACTACTAATAGAAATCTTTCTATATTTACAGTAATAGCTCTTGTGCTAGTGCTGATCGTACTTGTGTGTCTTCAGGTTGTTATGAGACTTGATGTTACACTTGCATATATGCTTGTAATACTTGTAGCAGCCCTGTCAATAGTAGGCCTTTACATGAGGCACGGATCCTGCATGCAGGAAAGAAAAGCTGTTAGAGCTGCCAAGGCTCGCCTCATACAGCTTCAAAATACAGTAAAAGTCAGGTATGTTAATAACTTAAATCTTCTTGACTATATGTATCTTAAGTATGGAGTTGAATCAAGCAGTCAGCTCCAGTCAATGATAGAGCGCTATCATGAGGAAAGGGCGCAGAGGATTCAGTTTGAAGAAGCTGAAAGACAGCTTGCTGATGACCAGAGAGAACTCCTTAGGGCTCTTCGAAATGCCCAGGTCAGGACTCCTGAAATATGGCTGCACCAGCCTGAAGCGCTTATAAATCACAACGAGGAAGTTGAAGTTCGTCATAATCTGATAGTTCAGAGGCAGTCCCTTAGAAAGAGGATGGATTATAACAGGGAGATGGTAATAGGCGGAGCTCGTAAGGAGATTGAAGATCTTGCAAGAACCTATCCGCGCTATGCTAATGAGATCCTTGATCAGGTGGCCAGGTTCCAGGGAGTGGAACTGTAAACGGCTTTGTGGAAAAAGATATTTAGGCGGAATTTGAAGAGAAATGGTCTTCGAATTCCGCTTTTTAGTGGACTATTTGCATATAAGGGAAATTTGAACGAATATTCAAAAAAACTTGATTAAATGGGTAAGATTTGCTATAAATGTAGAGGCAAACTTATATCTATAACAAAGGTCAGGAGGATGTTATGAGCACGGATCGTTATTCCAGTCCATTATCTGAGCGTTATGCAAGCCCTCAGATGCAGTATATTTTTTCACAGGATAAGAAATTCAGAACATGGCGCAGATTATGGATCGCGCTTGCAGAGACAGAGAAGGAACTGGGACTTGGTATTACTCAGGAACAGATAGATGAGATGAAAG
>CAMVNV010000104.1 GCA_947168935.1 uncultured Butyrivibrio sp.
TTTGATGTTATCAAGCTTTTTAAGAAGCAGGTTATCGTAGTTGACAGATCTCAGTCATTCCTTATTCTGTCATACCTTCTTCTTACTATAATGACAGGATGTATGTTCTATGCTGGAGTTGATCTTCTTATGATCTTCTTCGTTCTGTCTTCAGCTGCTGTATTTGTATATTTTGCAGCAACAGTTACAGGATCTCCTATGAGTACTATGGGTGGTCTACGTGAACTGGTTCAGGATATGGCATATGAACCAGCTGTGCTTCTTGCAGCTGTAGGTTTTTATCTTACAACAGGATCTTTCGAGATCGATGAGATCATAAACCAGGATACAAGCGCTATTATCAAGATGCCGGGATTTTTTGTAGCTTATGTATTTATTCTTACTATTAAAATGCGTAAATCTCCTTTTGACAGCGCTCAGTCTCATCATCCTCACCAGGAGCTTGTAAAGGGTCTTACAACTGAGATGGGAGCTAAGAACCTTGCCTATTTCCAGATCACAGAGTGGTATGAGACAATGCTCATGCTTTCTGTAGAAGCTCTTTTCATTATCAATAAGAATCCATGGAGCTATCTTGCAGCTGTACTTGTGATACTTGCTACTTATTTCCTAGAGATTCTTATAGACAATACTTCAGCACGTATGAAGTGGAAGGACATGCTGAAACTTAGCTGGTTCATAACACTTCTGGCAGGCGGCGTTAACCTGATGGTTCTGATGCTGATCGGCTGATGTGAGAAAGGATGATTAAGATGAATGTAAAAAGATCCCCCTGGCTCCTCCATTATGATGGATCGAGCTGTAATGGATGTGATATAGAAGTTCTCGCAGCGCTGACACCCGTATATGATGCGGAAAGACTTGGCGTTGTGAATACAGGTGACCCTATGCAGGCAGATATTTTCCTTATTACAGGAGGTATTAATGCACAGAATGCACCTGTTGTTAAGCAGCTCTACGATCAGATGCCTCGTCCGAAGGTTGTCGTAGCAGTTGGCGTATGTGCATGTACCGGTGGTATCTTCAAGGAGACATACAATGTTTTAGGCGGAGCTGATACTGTTATTCCTGTAGATATTTATGTTCCTGGATGTGCTGCAAGACCACAGTCTATCATCGATGGTATCGTTCAGGCTGTAGCTCTTTTCCAGCAACGTTCGGATGAACATGATGCACTTGTTAAGAGCCAGAAAGGAGCTAACTAATGAGCAATGTTATGAATCCAGAACAGATTCATGAGATTATCCCTGTAGATAAGCTCCTGTTCGAGGTTATGAAGAAAAAAGAGGCAGGTCTTCGTCTGTCACAGATCTGCGTTGCATATGTAAATGAGAAGTATGAGCTTAGCTATACATTTGCTGACGATGATACATATCAGTATTCACTGCTTCGCGTAGTTATTGATGTATTCCAGCAGGTACCTAGTATCTGTAAGGTATATCCATATGCTGTTTTCTATGAAAACGAGATGGCTGAACTCTTTGACGTTAATATCGAAATGATCGATGTTGACTATCATGGTAAGTTCTATCGTATTGAGAAAGAAGCACCTATGCTTCCTCCTGGAGCTCTTGAAAAGAAAGCACAGGCTGAGGAAGACGAAAAGAAGCGTATTGAAGAAGAGAAGCAGGCTGCGATTGAAGCTGCAAGAAAGGCCGAAGAAGAGGCAAGAGCCGCTGAAGAAGCTAAAGCAAAGGCAATCGCTGAGGCAAAAGCCAAGGCTGCCGCAGCAAAAGCCGCAGCAGCTGCTGCAGCAAATAATAACGAAGGAGGTCAGAACTAATGGGTAAGAAAAGTGTAGTTCCATTTGGCCCCCAGCATCCGGTTCTTCCGGAACCACTTCACCTGGATCTTGTAATCGAAGATGAGGTTGTTGAAGAGGCTATTCCCAGTATTGGATTCATCCACAGAGGTCTTGAAGGACTCGCAGAAAAAAGAGACTTCAATGAGATGATGTATATCGCTGAGCGTACTTGTGGTATATGCTCATTTGGACACGGACTTGGATATGTTGAAGCAGTTGAGCATATCATGAATGTTCAGGTACCTGACAGAGCAAGATATCTTCGTACAATATGGTCAGAGCTTGAAAGACTTCATTCACATCTTTTGTGGCTTGGTCTTGCAGCTGATGCTTTTGGATTTGAATCTCTTTTCTATGAAGCATGGAGAATCCGTGAGAAGGTTCTTGATATCCATGAGATGACATGCGGCGGAAGACTTATTTTCTCAGTTAACAAGGTTGGCGGCGTTCTTCGTGATATTAACGCTGATCAGCAGAAGTTCATCCTTGATCAGATGAATGTTCTGGAAAAAGAGATCAAGAATATCGCTAAGGTATTCCTGGAAGATTATTCAGTTCAGTCTAGATCAAAGGGTATTGGTGTTCTTACAACTAAACAGGCACATGAGCTTGGTGCTGTTGGCCCATTTGCAAGAGCATGTGGAATCAAGAATGATATCCGTCTTACAGGATACTGCGCATATGGCGAGCTTGATTTCGAGCCAATAGTTTCTAATGATTGTGACTGCTATGCAAGACTTGAAGTACGTATTAAAGAGCTGTTCCAGAGTATTGATCTTGTTCGTCAGGCGTTTGCCAAGATTCCTGCAGGAGAACTTGAGACAAAAGTTGCAGGATTCCCTAAGGGCGAATATTTCGTGAGAATATAGCAGCCGAGAGGAGAGGCAATTTATTATGTTAAAGGTAATGGTACAAAAATTCGTGATCGTATGAGAATCCGTACCCCCACCTTTGCTAATATCGCACCTCTTTGCGAGATGCTTAAGGGCGCTGACTATTCAGATGTAGGTCCTTTAGTAGTAAGTATTGATCCTTGTATTTCATGTACAGAGCGCTGATTGAAGGAGGTAGAACATCATGAGTTTAATGACTTTTAAAGGAACGATGCTTAGTAACCTCTTCAAAAAGCCGGTTACTACAAAGTATCCATTCGAGCCTGCGGTATATCCGGAAGGAAGCCGTGGTCATATCGAAATTGATATAGACAAGTGCATTTCCTGCACATTGTGTGCTATTAACTGTCCATCAGGTGCTATTAAGGTAGACAGAGCAGCACGCACATGGGAGATCAACAGATTTGACTGTATTCAGTGCGGATACTGTACACAGAAATGCCCTAAGAAGTGTCTGCATATGGAAAAAGGTTATCAGACACCTGGTGCTGAGAAGTTTGTGGCACATTATGATCGTCCACCGGAACCTGAACAGCCGGCTACACCAGCCCAGGCTCCAAAGGGATAATAACAAGCTGATTTTGGGGAATGGCTATTGCCATTCCCCATGATTTTTAATAACGTTAATATAATAAATTATGGAACATAATAACAGGTATGTGCGCATAACTGTAAAAGGGCTTGTTCAGGGAATTGGATTTAGACCCTTTGTGGCAGAATGTGCTGAGGAACTGAATATATGCGGAATTGTAAGAAATTCCGGTGGTATCGTTATCATCTATGCGCATGCAGACGATGATAGCCTTATTAAGTTTACCTGTAAGATAGAAAAAGAACCGCCGTATGGAGCGGTTATAAATAGCATCATTTCTGAAGACATCGCTAAAGATGAGTTTAGTAAGGAATGCGCAGAATACTTTAAAAATAATGAAAGTTCGGAATTTAAAATAGCCTATAGTAGTCTACATGAAGACAGGGTAAGGCTGCTTCCACCGGATTTACCAATATGCGAAAAATGCAGTAAAGAGCTGCTTGACATAGATAACAGACGTTATAGATATCCTTTTATTAGTTGTACTTCTTGTGGTCCAAGATTTTCTATCATGCATACAGTTCCATATGATAGAGATACTACAACGATGGACATATTCAAGATGTGCCCTGATTGTTTTGAAGAATATACCAAAAAGGGTGATATAAGGCGCCATGCCCAGACAATTTCCTGTCATAAGTGCGGACCACAGCTTATTTTCACAGAAAATGAAGGCAGTGATTGCGATGAAACTAATGAAATAGCTCTTCAGAAGGCGGTCAGTAGTCTAAAAGCCGGGAAAATTGGCGCAGTTCTTGATATTGGCGGATTTCATTTTTCCTTTTCTCCTTATATCAGTGATCCTGCAAGAAAACTTAGAGCATGGAAGATGCGAGAAGCTAAGCCGTTTGCAGTTATGTTCCCTGATTTAGAGTCGATAAAGAAATACTGTAAAGTATCAGAAAAAGAGGAAGAACTTCTCAAATCTGATCCAAGGCCAATAGTTTTATTAAATATAAAGGAAAATCCTGATGAGAAACTGCCATTTGCAGATGAAGTTCTTGCGGGAAGTGACAGGATAGGAGCTATGCTTCCTTGTAGTCCGCTTCAGATCCTTTTGCTAAAAGAAACAGGACCATTAGTTATGACTAGCGGTAACAGAGGTGGAGAGCCAATTGTAACTGATCCAGAAGTAATGAAAGGGTATCTTGGTACGGGTGGGCCTGATTTTATGTTGTCACATAAAAGGAGAATCCTGACCCCTCTTGATGATTCTATATATCAGGTTAACGGCGATGTTGTTCAGATCATAAGAAGGGCAAGAGGACTTGTACCCTGGCCTGTTGATCTTCCTTTTGAACTAAAGAAGGAGACTTTTGCAGCTGGAGGAGACCTTAAAGCTGTATTTGCCCTTGGAAAAGCTGATAAGGCATATCTGTCTGCTCATTTTAGTGACCTTGACGACCTTGAAGCGGCAAAGGCACGGGATAAGGCAATAGGCCATATGATGGGGCTTCTTGATATAAATCCTGAAAGATTCGTTTGTGATAAGCACCCGGGATATATTTCTGTTAAAAAGACGAAGGAGATGACTTCTGATTCTGAAAATGTACTATATGTTCAGCACCACCTTGCTCATGTAATGGCGGCAGTCTGTGAGCATGATATTAAGGGAACTTTCGTTGGAATAGCCTATGATGGAACGGGTTATGGAGATGACGGAAATATTTGGGGAAGTGAGTATTTTCTATGCAGTATAAGTGATATCAGTAATACTGACGAGGATAGTTTTTATAAAAGCAGGTTAGTTTCTGCAAGACATAAAGGGAGCCTCCTCCCAATTAAGATGATAGGTGGAGACGAAGGCTCAAAGGATGCTGTAAAGACACTTTTTTGCTACCTTCATGAAGCAAAATGCAGAGGATATCTTGATAGTAAAGATGTAGAATCAGTAGTTTGCCATATTAAAGAGTCGTATAAGGATGATCGTATTCCTGATATCAGATTATTAGAGGCAGCTCTTGATCATGATATCAACACTATACTCTCAACGTCCATGGGACGCTTGTTTGATGCGGCTTCAGCGCTTCTTGGAATTTGCTGTTATAATAGCTACGAGGGAGAGTGCCCTGCAAAACTTGAAATATGCGCTGGGAAAGCTCATAATTTGGTGAAGCTGGATATACAGATCATAGAAGAAGATCAAAAGCTTTATCTTGACGGAGCAAAACTTATAGCGGATATGTGCAGGCTAATCTCTTTGGGCGAAGATAAAAGAGCTTTAGCTCTGGGCTTTCATAAAGCGCTTTCAGATGCAACCATGAAGCTTACAGAATTGATATTGGCGAGGGCTAAGCTTGAGGCAGATACTTCTGTAAATAAAGAAGCAGATGAATCTGATGAGATAAAGATTGCCATTAGCGGCGGATCTTTTTTGAACCGAATTCTTAATACTGATATTCAAGATATTTGCTGTCTGAAAGGATATAAGCTTTATCAAAACTCTATCGTTCCTCCGGGAGATGGGGGCTTGGCGCTAGGGCAGCTCTATTTATCGCAGTGTATTTTAAATTGAAAGAATATATAAAAAGAGTAATGTGATTTATGATCAAAACAGCTCTTTTTCTAGAACGGAGTAATTAGGAAAAATGTGTGTAGCTTTACCTGGAACTGTAATTGAGATAAAAGATAAAAATGCAACAGTGGACTTTAATGGAAATACTGTTAGCGCTCGTATGGGTCTTGTTGACGTAGTTCCCGGAGACAGAGTCTTAGTTCATGCAGGCTGTATAATGCAGAAAGTATCTCAGTCTGAAGCTGAAGAAATGGAAAGACTTTTTAGCGAGCTTGAGGCTTTCTAAGACGAGAATATTTAGGGAGAAATGATCCGATCATGGATTTAAACAAGGTTTTAGAATATCTGGGTTCGTATGACGGCCCTGAAATGAATATCATGGAAGTTTGCGGAAGCCATACTGGTGCTATTGCCAAGAATGGAATCCCGGGACTTCTTTCCCAGAAGATACATCTGATATCAGGCCCTGGGTGCCCTGTGTGCGTTACGCCTTCATCCTATGTGGATCGTCTTCTTGATCTTGCGATGGAGCCTGGAACTTGCATAGTCACTTTTGGTGATCTGATAAGGGTTCCGGGACAAAAGGGAAGTTTATCCTTAGCTAAAGGACAGGGTGCAAGAGTTGAAATGGTCTATAGCCCCATGGATATAGTAGACATGGCCAAAAATGAGCCTGAAACGACTTTTATTTTTGCGGCTGTAGGCTTTGAAACAACTATGCCTGTGTATGCGCTGCTTATGCAGACTATAGTTGAAGAGCATATAGAGAATGTTAAGCTTTTGACGGCACTTAAGACTATGCCTGAAGTAATAGAATGGCTGTGTGACAGCGGCGCGCCTATAAACGGCTTCCTGGCACCAGGGCACGTATCTGTTGTTACAGGCACGCACTGTTTTGAAAAGGTAGCCAACAAGTATAATATTCCATTTGGAGTTGCGGGCTTTACTGGTGAGCAGATTCTCATCGCGTTATATGGAATCGTTAATTCATATGGCAAGTGCAAAGTTATGAATTTCTATCCATCTGTTGTAAATGATGATGGAAATCCGAAGGCAAGAGACCTTATAAATACCTATTTTGAAAAAAGCTCTGCAGCATGGCGAGGAATCGGCGTTGTTGAAGGTTCGGGCATGGTCTTAAGGAAGGAATATGCAAGATTTGATGCTGGAAGCTACGATCTTATCGATGATCATAAGATTAATGCTGCCTGTAGCTGTGATCAGGTTCTTATGGGCAAAAAGAAGCCTTATGAATGCCCGCTTTATGGTAAGGTATGTACTCCTATGACTCCGCAGGGCGCCTGCATGGTATCAACAGAAGGCGGATGCTTTACATATTATTCTAACAATAGACATGACTAATGTTTGGTAAAAGAGGAAGTAAGATGCAACAGGATATAATCACAATGGTTCATGGAAGTGGTGGAAGTGCTACATCGGACCTTATACATGAAGTTTTTGCAAGTGAATTTAAAAATGACACTCTTGATCAGATGGAAGATAGTGCTGTAGTAGAGGGCTCTGCAAGGATAGCAGTAACAACTGACAGCTTTGTCGTAACTCCTCCTGAATTTAAAGGCGGAGATATTGGAAGACTGTGCATATGCGGAACAGTCAATGATCTTCTTATGAGAGGAGCTGTGCCTAAATATATTACTTGCGGATTCATACTGGAAGAAGGCGTTAGCATTGACATGCTTAAAAGGGTTGTTCATTCAATGGCAGAGACTGCAAAAGAAGCAGGAGTGCAGATTGTAGCAGGTGATACCAAAGTGGTCAATGGCTCTGGCGAGTTCTATATTAATACCGCAGGAGTCGGAATAGTAGCTGACGGCGTTGACATTAAGGCTTCTAATGCTTGTGACACAGATGTCATAATTGTGTCAGGAACGATGGGAGACCACCATGCAGCCATTCTTTCTGAAAGAATGGAAATTGACACCAATGTCACCAGTGACAATGCTCCTTTGGTTGATATAGTACAGAATCTTTTGTCTAATAATATTAAAGTTAGAACCTTAAGAGACATTACTAGAGGCGGGCTGGGAACTGTTTTAAAAGAACTGGCTGAAAGCTCCGGCAAAACTTTTTATATCGAGGATGAAGCTATACCTGTTAAGCAGGTGGTTAAAGATTTTTGCGGTCTGCTCGGCCTGGACCCAATATATATGGGCAACGAAGGAAAGCTTCTTGCTATTGTAGCAAGGGAAGATGCTGACAGAGCACTTGAGATTATTAAGAGCAGCAAATACGGGGAAGATGCTGCAATTATAGGTGAAGTCAAGGTCGAAAATCCCGGGGAAGTTATACTAAAGACAAGGATTGGTGGTAAGCGTTCTATCGACATCCTCCAGGGAGAGGGACTTCCGAGAATCTGTTAGAAATAATTCGGGAAGAGACTATTAAGAAAGGAAGGTTTTTATAGGCCAAAAGACACTAAAGATGAAAAAACGACTAACAATATCCTTTAATGCACCAGTGACATTATGGCTTGTAACGATTTGTTTTGGAGCTACACTTGCTGGAATTCTTACAGGAGGAACAATTACGCAGGCGCTCTTTATGACCTATCATTCCTCCCTTACAGATCCATTAACTTATGTTAGATTTATTACATATATATTTGGCCATTCCGGTTGGACCCATTTTATTGGCAATGCTTCTTATCTTCTGCTTCTTGGTCCAATGCTTGAAGAGAAGAACGGCGGAAAAGTAATGATTGAAGTTATATTGATAACAGCTGTTATTACATCTCTTATCAATTATATCTTTTTTCCAAATGTAGGATTATGTGGCGCAAGTGGAGTAGTGTTTGCATTTATCATGCTATCCTCTTTCACTGGATTTAAGGAAGGAGAAATTCCGCTTACATTTATTCTTGTAGCCGTTATCTACATCGGTCAACAGATTTACGATGGCCTTTTTATTGCAGATAATGTATCTAATATGGCGCATATCATTGGCGGAGTTGTTGGAGCATTTATGGGGTATACGATCAATAAGGGTACAAGAAGATGATTATCATAACTTGAGTCTTTTATACTATTTCCATGTAACTAGAAATGTTTGACAGAATTAATAAGGGGAAGAATGTATGAAAAAAGAAAAGTTGGTAACAAAGCTGCTGATCTATATGAGAAGCAATAAGTCAGAGTATGATATTTTTAATCATACAGATTATTATTCTCTTAAAGACAGGCTGCAAAAAGAAGGATACACAGGTTATCCCAATTATGGCAATAAAGTATGGTATCAGGGAATTATATCTGAACTATATAGGGATGATCTTGAATATTCTTTCTATGATTATTCGGGGAATGTTGACTGCGTTAATGAAAGCTATGATGCAGTGCTAATGCCATGTGCAAACATATTTTCAGAGGAATTTGTAGGTAAGCTGGTAGAAAATACAGAATTTATAAGGAAGTTAAAGATTCCTGTGTATGTTATCTCATGTGGAATCCAGCTTGGTCAGGATGAATCAATTGATTACCTTGTAAGTAAAATAGGTAAGGAATCGGCAGATTTTATAGAAGCCGTATATTCTACAGGTGGAGATATATGTCTTAGAGGATATATATCAAAAGAATTTTTTGACAAATTGGGCTTTAAAGACGCTTTTGTAGGTGGATGCCCTTCAATATATCAGACTGGAAGAAATCTGGGAATAATTAAGAAAACAATATCTCCAGATAACTTTAAAGTCGCTGTTAATGGGCATAATACTGAGCTTAAAACAAAGCTGTATCGAGATGTTTTCAAACATTATCCCCAAAGCGAATTTTTTGATCAGGATGAGTATGGCGAGTATTTATATTCTCCTGGCTTTATGACTGATAGGCATATAAAGAAAATAATCTGGCATGTTCGTAAGAACGGCTATTTAGGTTGCAATTTGCTTTTTGACAAAAAAGTAAATATGTTTGCTGATGTTTCTGATTGGATTGGATATTTAACGGAAAACAATTTCAGCATGTCTTTTGGATCTAGGATTCACGGAAATATAGTTCCAATCTTGGCTGGAATTCCAGGAGTTGTTAACAGTTGTGACTCAAGAACTCTTGAAATTGCTCAGTTTTATAATATCCCTTGTTATTCATCAAATGATCTTGAAAAATTTAAAAATCTATATGAATTATATGAGACGATTGACTATTCATCTTTCAATCTTTCCTATAAAGAGAAATATGATAAATTCGAAGCATTTTTGAGAAAGTGTAAACTGGTAGAAAATATTAATGAAGACAATATTTTCGGAATGTCCTCCGGAGTTAAAAAGACTATAGTAAATGAAAAAGATATACAAAAGATGGAAAGTAAATATAAAACCTTTAAATCTTTGTATTGGATGCTGGATAAAAGTCTGAATATATATCACGGAATAAAATAATAAGAAGAATTGCTATAGATAAATAGCGATAATAAGAAATTTGCAAAGAGAAAGGTGCTGCATTAACTGCAGCACCTTTAAATATTTTACATTTATATAATTAGCCTCTGTATAACGAGTCTTTAAGTAATTAATCTCTCTGGAACAGATCTCTTGTGTAAACTTTGTCCTTAACATCATCAAGACAGCTGTTATAACGGTTTGCAATAATTGAATGGCTGAGGCTCTTGAATTTTTCAAGATCATTAACTACTTCGCTTCCAAAGAATGTTGAACCATCTTCAAGTGCTGGTTCATAAATAACGACTTTAGCACCTTTTGCCTTAATACGCTTCATGATTCCCTGAATTGAAGACTGACGGAAGTTATCGGAGTTAGACTTCATTGTGAGTCTGTATACACCAACTACTACCTCGTGCTCCTTGGATTTGGAGAAAGCTTCGGAGTTGCCATATGCTCCTGCTATCTCAAGAACTCTATCGGCGATAAAATCTTTTCTTGTACGGTTGGATTCTACAATAGCTTCAATGAGGTTTTCAGGAACGTCCTGATAGTTGGCAAGAAGCTGCTTTGTATCCTTGGGCAGGCAATATCCGCCGTAGCCAAAGGAAGGATTATTATAATGTGTTCCAATACGAGGATCAAGACATACACCATTGATAATCTGGCTTGTATTTAAATCTTTGCTTTCTGCGTATGTGTCAAGCTCGTTGAAATATGATACACGAAGAGCAAGGTAAGTGTTGGCAAACAGCTTAACAGCCTCAGCTTCAGTGAATCCCATAAATAAAGTATCAATATTCTTCTTGAGAGCACCTTCCTGAAGAAGAGCAGCAAATTCGTGAGCTGCTTTATCAAGCGCTGTATCATCCGGATCAGTACTAACAATAATACGTGATGGATAAAGATTATCATATAAAGCCTTTGATTCACGAAGGAATTCTGGACTGAAGATAATCTTGTTTGTGTTGTATTTCTTTCTGACAGATGCTGTATATCCTACAGGGATAGTTGATTTGATTACCATAACAGCATTTGGATTTACTGATAATACAAGCTCAATTACAGCTTCTACAGCTGATGTATCAAAATAATTCTTCTTTGCATCGTAGTTTGTTGGTGCAGCAATAATTACAAAGTCAGCATCTTTGTATGCTGATGCTCCATCTGTGGTAGCTGTAAGATCCAGATCTTTTTCAGCAAGATATTTTTCAATATAATCGTCCTGAATAGGGGATTTTTTGTTGTTGAGCATTTCTACCTTTTCAGGAATTATATCAACGGCAGTTACGTGGTTGTACTGAGCAAGAAGTGTAGCGAGAGAAAGACCTACATAACCTGTACCGGCAACAGCGATATTTTTTGGTGAAGCTTTTTGTAAAGAATTTGTATTGTCAGATTCTTCAAAAAGATCTATAATATCAAAACTTAATGTTTCAGCCAGAGCTTCAAGCTGAGGAATAGAAGGCATATACTCACCTGACTCAAGATGACTTAACATTGTGCGGTTAATACCGGTAGCTTCTGCCAGCTGAGCCTGAGTCATATTAAGAGCTTTGCGCTGGGTTATTATTGTATTGGTAAGTAATGATTGAGAAATTTTTTTCATTTTTCATACTCCTTGATGAAATGTTATTCATAATAACATAATATTTGCGATTGACTATATATACAATAACATTATTGGAAAAAAAGTCAATTATTTTATTTGATTATTACAAAAATGTTATTTGCGATAACATTGCAAATGAAATATTATTTAGCAATTTCCACAAAAACGTATAATTCAATATTTTTAATCGATTATCAAAATACTAATTATTGGTAATTATGACTATATAGAAATATTACTAAAATTGATAAAATATAATTGTTAGAGGTTTTCGTGATATATACTCACAGAAAGGAAGCGTGCGTATTGAGCGAATTATATTGTAAGAAGTACTCTTATGGTAATACCTTATTTAACATTATTCTGTGTGATGATGATGACGCAAGGTTGCTGGAGTTTTTTGAGAGTAATGTTAAAGTAGCTATAAGGTCAAAAGAAGAGATGTACAGATGGTTAATATCACATGATATTTATTTTGGTGTACGTTACATCAGAAGAGATAAGTTTGTGATCAATCATCTTCTAAGTTTATATGATTTTAAGCGGAATAAGAGAATATATCCTCCTTCCAATAAAGCACTTGCGAAATATGAGAGTGATGATGAGCTTATCCAGGAACTTGTGCTTGCATTTAGTTCGGAGGGATATAATATAGTAGAGATGTAATCTGGATATTTATGGGCCGGCAGGTAGTACTTGCCGGCCCTTTTAATTTGGATAAAATACGCAGAACGGCGAGTATTAAAAACAATCCGTAAACAAAGAATATGATACTTTCAACATTGTAAGATTGCTTGACCATATTAATGGATTTGTTTATAGTAGATAAGGTTTGATGTAACATGGAAATACTATGGGCTAGGAATTATTAGCCAAGTAAGGGAAGGAAAGGCATGGAAGAAAAAGTTTTAGAGTTGTATGGAAATGAAACTCATGCTGTCAATGAAGCGATAGATCGTATAGTAGTTGGTATATATGAGATGAAGCGTGAATTGAAAGCTAGTTCATTTCTCTTTACAGGAATTGGAAGCGGAGTAGGAACAACAACAGTTGCATTAGGCATAGCTATAGCTTTGTCTGAGGCAGGATGGAAGACACTTTTTGTAGACTGTGATTTCAGAAAAGGTAATGAGTTCAAGAGAATAAGCGCTCCGGCGGGTATGGATCTTGCCTCATACTTAACTGAAGATGATATAGATGAGTCAGAGATTATATGTAACACTTCTTATGAAAATCTGTATTATGTTGCTTCTGGAGAAAGGTACAATACTCCGGTAAGACTTTTATGCAGTAATAAGATGGCGGCTCTTTGCTCTGGATTCAAATCTGATTATGATTTTGTCATTTATGATCTGCCTTCGATCAGCATTGTAAGTGATGCTAAAGTTCTAATTCCATCAGTAGACAAGTATGTTCTGGTTGGTGGTGTTAATATTTCAACCAAGAAACAGATTTTTGACGCCAAGATCGCGCTTCTTCCATATAGTAAGAAGAATGGCGGAATAATAGCTAACAGAATGGAAAAATCCCAGTACAGAAAGAACGTTAAGGATTATAACTATTTTGATGAAAAGAATCTGAGAAAGACAGTTAGACGTAGAAGAAAGTTCAAATCTACTCCTAAGAATTATTCACTCACTCAGAACGATATTGATATTCTTACAAAGAATAAAAACAGCATGAAGGACGGTGAACAGAGATAATGAAGGCAATTAATATAAAGAAAGCTGTTGTAACCATTCTGATAGCAGCTGTTATGTTTATTTCAACATTTATATTTGCTACAGCAAAGGTTAACGCTGTAGAACCCGAACCACTTGATAATGCAACATTAGTTGT
>CAMVNV010000105.1 GCA_947168935.1 uncultured Butyrivibrio sp.
GTCATAGCTTTCCTCATAATCTTCCATGAACTTACCCTGCTTGTAGAAATAATATCCATCAGCTCCAGGCCTTGAATCAATAACGTTATATAAGGCCTTCATCTCAGCTATTCTTGGAGGAAGGCTTTCATCTACATGTCTGCGGCCACCAAATGATAATGGCTGGTCCTTGTATGTTCCTGTAAAGACAACATTACCTGTATTAGAGTAGTTGTCTGAATAATCGGAACTGCCATTAGTCTTGGGATAATCTATATCTATTGATTTATGGTAATCTATCGACTTATTAATACTAATGGATTTATTAACAGTATCAGATCCAAGATAGCTATCAGTATTTATATTTCTTTGATTTCCATTAGAGTCAGCTGAAAAATCTTTTCTATCCCTTGTTATCTCATAACTTTCATCCAATAGCCTTTTGATCTCATCAAGAGATACGCTTCCATCCAAAAGTATTGTGACCCAGTTCTTTTTGCTCATATGGAAAGCTGGAAGAAATCCCTTTTTTTCCAGATAAGAAGGAATGTCAGATTCCTCGCAGCGAAGATCTATGACATCATAAATACGCCCCGGTGTTAATCCGAGGCGTTGTCCATCCACATTCATAAAAAGTGCGAACCACTTAAGTGAACCCTCGTGTCTTAGTACTGCATACTCTGGCAAAAGAGTCCACGGATAAATTGGCTTTGTATGAAATTTATCTTGAGAATAATTTAAGATATCAAAACGAAGAGAGCCAGGCGGGATCATTATTTTACATCCTTGCTCTTTTTGGAAGCCTTTTTGATATGCTCAAGATTAAGCTCTGGCATAAGCTCGTTGTCGATGATATCGAGCATCTCTCTGAGCTTGTTATAGTCTTCCTCTGAAAAACGTTCCTTACATCTTTCGTCTATAGTCTTAAGATATGACTCGTAGATGTTGGAATAATTTATATATTTTTTGGTAGGACGTATATGGTACTCACGCTGATCTTCCTTAGACTGAATTTTCTCAATATAGCCCTTCTGAAGAAGACTGTTGACCCTGTATGCTGCATTAGGAGCAGAGATGTTCATCATATGAGCAAACTCAGCAATAGTGGGATTCTTAAGAGCACTGATACATTCCATACTGAAAGTCTCAACTGTTGTGAGAGTCGCTTCACGCGTTTCAAAATTTGAAAAGATCTGCATATAAAAATGAATCCTGAATTTACTATAAATGTCTGATAGAGCCTTGCTAAGCTTATCCATCTTTGCCTCCTGCTATACTAAAACAAATATACTATCTATATATGTTTTTTTGCTGTACTTCAAGTATAACAGTTTTGAAGATCAAAAAGAAGAAAAATGTGAAAGAACCCTTGGATTTGCAAAGAATTCCAAACAAAAAGTCAATATAATTCAAGGGTTTAACTATTTTTTCAATCTACTTCTTTAATCTTGTGAGACAGCAAACATAAGCTCAGCTTTAACTGCAATCTTACCACCTACACGAGCCTCAGCACTTGCAATTCCAAGAGGACCTTCCTGACGTACAAGCTCGCATTTAAGCTCAACTACATCTCCGGGAACGACCTGCTTTTTAAAACGTGCCTTATTAACTCCTCCGAAAAGAGCGATCTTGCCCCTGTTTTCAGGCATTGAAAGAAGAGCAACAGCGCCTGTCTGGGCAAGTGCTTCAAGAAGAAGCACTCCAGGCATTATAGGCTCTCCAGGAAAATGTCCCTGGAAGAAAGGCTCATTCATAGTAACGCACTTCCTGCCAATAGCCCACGCACCTGGCTCGTAATCTTCGATAACATCGACAAGTGCAAATGGATATCTATGTGGTAAAATCTCCGCAATCTCCTTTGCAGAAAGTGTATTAGGATTTTCTCTAGGTTCTTTTGGTAATGACATATAAACCTCACATAAAATAATCAAGTTATCGTAAGCGTAAAGCTTTCTATACCTAATCAGCCAAAAGCTGATTAGGTAAGAAAGCCCGACAAGAATATTTAAACAAGCTAGCATTAAGCAGTATCAGATTACGGAAACTTGGAATTCAGGACTGTAATAAATATAATCAAAAGCCGATTTTGAAAATGTTCTTGATTCTTCTTAGTGCCTTAGGAGCGAAAGTACAGCGTGTTTACGGAAGCGGATAAGACACTTAGAAGAATCAAGGTTATTTTCACATGAGGCGTTGATTATATTTATTACAGTCCTGAAGGCGAAGTCTCGCCCCCTACAGCTTAATCCGCAAATTTCTTGAATATAAGGCACGCATTGTGGCCTCCAAATCCAAGGGAGTTACTCATAGCGTATTCAACATCTGCATTTCTTCCTTCGTTTGGAACAATATCAAGATCGCATTCAGGATCAGGATTCTTGTAACCAACAGTTGCAGGAATAAATCCATCATCAACAGCCTTAACGCAGAATACTGCCTCTACTCCGCCTGCGCCGCCAAGAAGGTGACCAGTCATAGACTTTGTACTTGATACAGGAACCTTGTAAGCATCTTCGCCAAATACTTTCTTGATAGCCTTGGTCTCGCCTGCATCGTTAAGGTGAGTTGATGTACCGTGAGCGTTGATATAAGAGATGTTTGATGCTTCAATGCCCGCATCCTTAAGAGCAAGTCTCATACAATCTGCAGCGCCGTTTCCTTCAGGGTCCGGAGCAGTGATGTGATAAGCATCGCAGTTAGCACCGTATCCAACGATCTCAGCGTAGATATGAGCACCACGCTTTTTGGCATGCTCAAGCTCTTCGATAACAAGTACGCCGCTTCCTTCGCCCATTACAAAACCGTTTCTGTCTGCATCAAAAGGAATACTTGCGCGTTCAGGATCTTCAGAACAGGAGAGTGCTGTCATTGAAGAGAATCCGCCGATAGAAAGAGGAGTGATAGAACCTTCAGCACCGCCGCATACCATAACATCTTCATAACCATCACGAACTCTGTGGAAGGCATCACCTACAGCGTTTGATCCGCCTGCGCAGGCTGTAACAGGACATGTGCACATACCCTTAAGACCATGAGATATAGCAACTCTTCCGGCAGCCATGTTTGAGATTGAAGTAGGAATGTAAAAAGGTGATACACGCTCCCAGCCTCTTTCCTGACCTCTTGTGTGCTCCTGCTCGATAACTCCGATTCCGCCGATACCACTTGAGATGATAACGCCGCAGTTTGCTGCATCATCAGCATTAACTTTAGCTTCATAAAACGGTATCTCTTTTCCCTCATCATCTGTCTGATTCTGATCTACGAGACCGGAATCAAGGATTGCTTCTTCAGCCGCATATAAAGCGTACTGGGTGAAAGGGGCCATACGTCTTGCTTCGCGCTTATTAAGACGCTTTGAAACGTCGAAATCCTTAACTTCACCTGCAAGCTTAACCTTAAAATCTGCTGTGTCAAAATAAGTTATGGGACCAATTCCGCATTTGCCGTTTTTGATATTTTCCCAGCTTTCCTCGACACTGTTGCCGGTAGGGTTAACTGTTCCTATTCCTGTTACGACTACTCTACGCATAAATACTCCTTAATAAAACCTTTGTTTAAAACATCTACGATCTATGTTGTTATTTGCTACTTAGCATCCCATACCGCCATCAACACCAAGTACCTGACCTGTGATATAGGATGAGCTTTCTGATGCAAGGAAAGTAGCTGCATTTGCGATATCCTCAGGCTCGCCTGCCTTCTTCATTGGAATAGAAGCAAAAGTCGCTTCCTTGGCAGCGTCAGTCATCTCTTTGGTCATATCAGTGTTGATAAAGCCTGGAGCGATGGCATTACATGTAATATTTCTTGATGCAAGCTCCTTGGCAGTTGATTTGGTAAGACCGATAAGACCTGCCTTACTAGCAGAATAGTTGATCTGACCTGCATTGCCGTGAAGACCTACGATACTTGAAAGGTTGATGATGCGGCCATAGCGCTGCTTCATCATAGGCCTTGTAACTTCCCTTGTCATAAGGAAAGCGCCGCGAAGGTTTGTAGAGATAACGTCATCAAAATCAGAAGTGTTCATCCTCATAAGAAGACCATCTCTTGTGATACCTGCGTTATTTACAAGAACGTCGATTCGTCCAAACTCGTTCATGGCAGCCTCTGTAAGAGCCTTAGCACCTTCCTCTGTGGAGACGTCGCCCTGAACTGAGATTACTCTGATATCTTTTCCTTTTTCCGAAGCTGCACCAAAGCACAGTTCCCTTGTTTCATCAGCTTTTGCACTGTTACCTGCGTATCCGATCACAAGGTCATATCCCTTTTTGGCAAAAGAAGTTGCGATCGCTCTACCTATACCGCGGCTTCCGCCTGTGATAACGGCACATCTTTTTGTTTCACTCATTAGTTATTCCTCTTTATTTTATGAATAAAAAATATTCTAATAATATTCCTAATATCTGATTCACAAATATGAAATCAGAATTATGCAGTTAACATCTTTTGTGAAAGCATCTCTTCGAATTCTGCAGCTGTCTCTACTCCGTAGATTACATAATCATCTACGCCGATAGCCTTTGCTGTCTTTTTGATGAATCCTGAAAGTGCATGTCCTGGTCCAACTTCTACAAATTCACGTACGCCGTTTTCAAAAAGGCGTCTGATGATAGCTTCCATACGTACAGGGCTCTGAACCTGTTTTACAAGGAGGTCTTCAATTGAAATGCCTTCCTCATTTTCTTTTCCCAGATAATCATAGAGAACTGTGATAGATGCCTTGTTAAAAGAGATATCTCTGAACTTACCTGCAAGTGCATCCCCTGCGCTCTTCATGAAACTTGTGTGGAAAGGTCCGCTTACAGAAAGAGGAAGAACGCGCTTAGCGCCGGCTTCCTTGGCATACTCGCCTGCCTTATCAACTGCAGCTTTCTGACCACTTATAACAAGCTGGCCAGGGCAGTTAAAGTTACAGATCATAACAAGCTCGCCTGTTTCCTTGCTTGCCTTTTCACAGCACTCGTTAAGTACCTCTTCATCAAGATTAAGTACAGCGCTCATGCTGCAGTCAATTCCCTCTGCAGCCTTAGCCATAGCTTTACCTCTGAATGCTGCAAGCTCAATTGCCTGACGGGCCGATATAACTTCTGCAGCTTCAAGTGCTGAATACTCTCCAAGTGAAAGACCTGCTACGTAGTCTGCCTTATATCCGTTTTCTTTAAGAAGAGCTGTCATACCTGCAGCAAAGGCAACCATACATGGCTGTGTGTACTGGGTTTTAATAAGCTCTCCATCTGGATCTTCGAAGCAAAGCTTATGAAGATCAAAATCTAAAAGGTCATTAGCTGAGTCGAATGCTTTGGCAAAAGTAGTATATTTTTCGTAAAGGTCTTTGCCCATACCTGCGTGCTGTGCACCCTGACCCGCATATAATATAGCTGTTTTCATATTTCCCCTTTCTTACATAGCTGCTTTCTCTGCGCTAAAATCAATTCCTCTGCAAAGGTCAGCAAAGATGTCTGCTACAGTTCTTATCTCACTTACCTGTCCGCAGGTCTGTCCTGTCATAAGAGAACCAGTCTTGGTATCACCTTCAAATACGGCTCTTCGAAGAGATCCAAGTGTATATTTTTCAAGCTCTTCAAGTGTTGCTCCCTGCTTTTCCTTGGCAACATATTCACGAGCCATCTTGTTCTTAAGTACTCGAACAGGAGTTCCACCGATTCTTCCTGTAACGATTGTGTCACTTCCCTTAGCCTTGATGATCGCTTCCTTATAGTTGTCATGAATAGGACATTCAACTGATCCAAGAAGACATGTTCCAACCTGTACACCGCATGCACCAAGCTCAAGTACTGCACGCATCTGTCTGTTGTCAGCAACGCCGCCTGCTGCGATTACAGGAATATTTACAACATCGCACACCTGAGGCACAAGGGTCATGGTTGTCATCTCCCCGATATGTCCTCCGGATTCACATCCTTCAGCAATGATGGCATCAGCCCCGCAGTCTTCAAGGTGCTTAGCAAGAATAGGAGCAGCAACAACTGGCATTACGAAGATTCCTGCCTTCTTGAACTGGTCCATGTATTTACCGGGATTACCGGCACCAGTAGTTACAAAAGGAACTTTTTCCTCACATACGATCTTTACAAATTCATCAGTCTGAGGATGCATGAGCATAAGATTTACACCAAAAGGCTTATCTGTGATCTTTCTGCAATCCTCAATCTCTTTTCTCAAAACATCAGGAGTCATACCGCCTGTTGCGATGATCCCTAGGCCTCCTGCGTTAGAGCAGGCTCCTGCAAAAGCACCTGTTGCAATGTTGGCCATAGCTCCCTGAATGATGGGATATTTTGTTCCAAGTATATTATTTAAATAATTCATACCGTTCCTCTTTACAGAATTTATTATCCAAATGAGATCATCACGCCGCCCCAGGTAAGTCCTGCTCCAAAACCAACAAGGATGAGCTTGTCACCTTTTTTAAGCTTGCCATCGTCATATAGTTCTGACAGGGCAAGGGGGATTGATCCTGCACTTGTGTTACCAAAGTGATCGAGATTTTTATAGAACTTGGAAGGATCTTCTTTGGCTTTTTTAACAACATGGTCGATAATTCGGGAGTTGGCCTGATGACATACAACATGATCGATATCAGAAAGTTCTATGTTGTGGTCATCTTCAAGTGCCAGAAGTTCATCAATGCATTTAGGCATAGCCCATACTGCAAATCTGAAAACGGCCTTGCCGTCCATCTTAACGAAGCTATCGTCATTACCTGCGCCAAGACAGGAGATTTCTTTCCCTCCCTTTGCTCCAAGCACCTGACGAAAAAGAGCCTTCTCATCCCTTTCAATGATGGCAGCACCGCCTCCGTCTCCAAAGAGAACGCATGTGGTTCTGTCTGTCATATCAAGAAGGCGGGAGAGCTGTTCCATACCTATTACAATTCCGTACTTTTTGCCGTTTCCTTCAAGAAGTCCTCTTGCTACGCAAAGAGCATATATAAAGCCGCTACAAGCTGCGTTAACATCAAGTACTGGTATATCTTCAGGAAGCTCAAGCTCCTGTTGTACAAGACAGGCTACAGAAGGAGTTGCATAATCTCCTGAAATGGTTGCGCAGATAACGCAGCCTATATCTTCTTTGGCAATTCCTGATCTTTCCAAAGCTTTAGTTGAAGCGTTTATAGCCATGGAAACACAGGACTCGCCTTCTTCACAAAAATATCTTGACTGTATACCGGTCCTTGTTCTTATCCATTCGTCATCAGTTTCAACGATCTTTGACATATCGTCGTTAGTAACTTTTTTAGACGGATGGCAGCCAGCTACCGATAATATTTTGATTCCCTGCATTATTAGTTAATTTTCCTTTCAGGCCTTTTTGCGGAAAAAAGATACAGGTTCTTTTACCTCACCTATATTCCTGTACTTTTCGTGCCTGTCGGCAATGATATCTTTTGCATTCATTCTTGAATAAGCTGTTAGAGCCTTCTCGATTGCAAGTGAAAGCTTTTCATATACGTCTTCAGAATCTACCTGCATTCCGCCTTCAGGCTCTTCGATGATCTCATCGCAAAAACCTGCTTCTTTAAGATCAAAGGAAGTCATCTTCATAAGCTCGCACGCTTCCTCAGCTCTTCCTGAATCTTTCCATAATATAGAAGCAAAACCTTCCGGAGAAAGAACAGAATATACAGCGTTTTCAAGCATGATGACTCTGTTGGCTACGCTTATTGCAAGCGCTCCGCCGGAGTTTCCTTCACCTGTAACGATTGTGATAACAGGAACAGAAAGGTGTGACATAGCAGCAAGATTTCTTGCGATTGCTTCACCCTGACCGTGCTCCTCAGCTTCTTTTCCAGGATATGCTCCTGGTGTATCAACAAAAGTTATGATAGGGCGGTGGAACTTATCAGCCTGCTGCATGATACGAAGGGCCTTGCGGTATCCTTCAGGACGAGGCATTCCAAAGTTATAGTCCATGTTTTCCTGAACTGTATGACCCTTACGATGGCCAAGGACAGTTACGGGACGGCCGTTAAAACGGGCAATTCCGCCGAAGATACTTTTGTCTTCATCAAATAGATGATCACCTTTTTGCTCAAAGAAATCTGAAAAAAGATGCTCTATAAAGTCTTCAATATGAGGTCTTGCAATTGAACGTTCGATAGAAACGCGCTGATGGGGTGTAAGATTTTTATTCACCGAATGCTACCTCCTTTTTCTGAAGAAGAGTTATGCCGTGGTGTTCGCTGCCCTGGTGGAGCTTTAGAAGATCGATCAGGGTTGCACGCATATCTTTTCTCTCAACTATCTTGTCAACAAAACCGTGTGATTCAAGATACTCAGCTCTCTGGAAGCCCTTGGGGAGCTTCTTGCCGATTGTCTGTTCGATAACTCTTGGTCCTGCAAATCCAACAAGGGCGCCGGGCTCAGCAAGAGTTATGTCTCCAAGTGTGGCAAAAGAAGCTGTGACACCGCCTGTAGTAGGGTGTGTTAAGTAACTTATATAAAGACCGCCGTTTCGTGAAAACTCTTCAATAGCATCAGCTGTTTTGGCCATCTGCATGAGAGAGTAGATACCTTCCTGCATTCTGGCACCGCCACTTGCTGAGAAGATGATAAGGGGTCTTTTCTTCTGGGTTGCATATTCAATTGCTCTTGTAACTTTCTCTCCAACAACGCTGGACATTGATCCCATGAAAAAGTGTGAATCAAGAACAACACATACAGCTTTGATACCGCCAATGCGGCCTGTAGCACATATGGCTGACTCTTTGAGGCCAGTCTTTTTTTGCTGCTTTTCAACTTTTTCTTCATATTCTGGGAAATCAAGCGGATCTGCCGGAGACATTTTTGAATCCATCTCCTTCATAGTACCTGTATCGAATACAGCCTTAAGACGTGTTTCTGCACTAAGGGGGAGGTACTTGCCGCAGACGGGACATACATAGAGAAGCTTCTCCCACTTGGGGATGAGCTGTCTGCGCTCACATGAAGGACATGTAATGAAAAGTTTATCCTGTATACTCATAGGAATAAAATCCTTTCAAAGGTATCTGCTAGCGAAGGGGGTGGCGAGGTTTACCGATAGGCTGTGCCCTCAAGACTCGTATAAAAGAAATAAGATTCCTCATGTCAAAATAACCTTGATTTTTCTAAGAGTCTTGTTCGCTTTCGTGAACATGCTATACTTCGCTCACAAGACTCTAAGTAAAATCAAGAACATTTTGAAAATCGTCACCTTATTTCTTTTATACGAGTCTTGAGAATCTAAGTTATTGGTAAGGGGAACTCGCTCACTTCACGAAGTTCGCATTGTCAGATATATGTATTATTATGCACACGTTCTTGTATATTGATGCAAAAACGTGTGCAAGATTTATGTTTGCTAATTGTAACTTAAGCTACCTTGTTCTCTTTGAGGTAAGCAACTACTTTGCCAACTGTATCAAGTTTAGCAATTACTTCATCAGGGATCTTTGTGCCGATGGCATCTTCGAGAGCCATGTGAAGCTCAACGAGGTCGAGTGAATCTGCCTCGAGGTCTTCTGTAAGAGAAGCGTTCTCTGTAACCTTATCCTCGTCGCATCCAAGTGTGTCTACAATAATCTTCTTAACGTCTTCAAAATTCATATTAGTTTCCTCCTTATTAATAAAGAAAAATGGGTTGCATTTAATTAAAGAAGTAAAATGGTGTCGTAAACATATAGGTTATATCACGTAGTACACAAAACTATATGATAAAGTTTCTTTAATTAAATATTTTTAACCTTCTTAAAACTGATTAAAATATTAAAACTAGTTTCCTCAAAAGTCAATATATAAGTTTAAAGTTTTTAACATTTAATTGATAAACATGTGAGGGGATTTCGAATCTGTTTTTGGGTGGCCCTCCTTTATCCCAAAATGCAAACTTCAGGTTGCGTCAAATAAACTTAGTGTATATAGAGATGTGAAAGTATTCGCTATATAATGAAATAGTAGCGGTATGATCACAGCTATAGATTGGAGGGAAAGATGAGTTTCGCAGAAGAGTTACAGAAGGCAAGAACCATAAAGGTCATTGCTATTGGTGGCGCTAAACGCCCAGTCATAATAGATGAAAAGGAAGTTTCAAAATGAAGTATTCCGAACTTGCAAAAAAACTTGAAACAGCAACTAGTGAAACAAGGAACCTGATTGTTCGACCATTTCGTAATAGTGATGAGGATGGACTACTAGAATTGTTCCGTGATCAGAATACAATGCGCATGGATGGAGATACACCTATCCTTGAAAAGAATGATGAATTCATTCGTAGAATCAATTTGATAAAAGAAGGTCCTCTTATCTGGTTTTTCTCTGAGGAGAAAAAGAGTTCTGATTTTGTGGGTTACATAATGCTACAAGATGAGGGCGATGCCATTGCCTTGGGATTTGCCTTAACCGCTTCCAAGCAATATATGGGATATGGATTTGAGATGGTAGAAGCGGTGATAAAGATGCTTTTTAATTGTGGCGTCGAAGAAATTCGTATAAAGACTTGGGAAAAGAATCTGCCATGCCAGAAATTGGCTGATAAACTTGGTTTTATAAAGACAGATATCATTAAAGGAAAACATAAAGACCCTCTTACCGGTGTAATAAGTGATGACTTCCAATATTCCTTAAAGAATAGTCACACAAGTTAATTCATTTGTGTGCTTTTGGGAGTTTACTATTCATAATGACATGCTTTGAGTGAACAGTTCCTTGATATCTTGTATCTGAATATCTGGTGACATTACATGAAGTCCTATATGCATATTATTTAATTTTTGTATTGGGGCTTGTGTATAAATATTCAGTGGAGTATCGTCAGGATAGGCAATGCTCCAATATTTAAAAAGCCAACCAGCCCATTCCATCATATCTATGTCATAAGTTGGACCTTGTTTAATAGTACATTCTGTTTCCAATGTACTCATAAGGTATGCTTCGCCAAGCCACATAGGGCTTTGATCTTTTTTGTATAGATGCCTAGCCAATTCTGAGTGCATGAGCTTATCTACAAAGTCTACAGAATCGTAGCCTTTTTTCACAGAAAGAGCAAATAATCTCCCTGACATTTCGCATGTAAAAGTATCTGAACTATCAAGTTTCATAAGCCATATTCCTCAAGAATTTCATCAAAGAACTTCACATCAGTTGATCGTCTGAATCTGGTAGTAATTTCATTTAATACTGTTGTATTTTGACGTCTTCTTTGATCATTAAAGGCCTTTGCAGTGAGCAGTTCATTATCAGAAAGCTTTCTACTGCTAACTATTTTGATATGTTCATTGCTGCAGGCGATTTCTGTTTTTGCAACAAACTGTCGACCGAGTTTTACACGTGACATTGCTGCTATTAAGGCTTTATCACTAAATGTTCCGTCGAAGAAACGCTGAAGAGCTTCAGTCATTTTGTCATCAGCAATAAGACCTGCTATTACATCATAATCATTGTTATATGCTTCATACTTTTTTGATAGTTTTGTGTATTTTTCTGTATCAAACTGTTTTCTGTTATATGCGATGAAAAGGCTCCAATCCAGCTGTGATTCGTAATCATCTGTAAATTCCAGAACTTTCAATCCGGAAAAATCACAGTCCAGTTCATAGAACATGTTATCTTTAAATTCAGAAACCAGAGATTTGGGCTGATCTTCTTTGTCTCCCATGTAGAAGCCACGTCCGAAATCACACTCAGCTCTGCTTATAGGATGAATACTTCCTTTAATTCCACTCTTGGAACCATGATATAGGATCATTTTCTTTCTCCTGTATATATCTTTATACTTATTATTTTAACAAGCGGTATATGATGCAACAAGAAGAATATGTCTATAAAAAGTCATGACTTCTTGAATAAAAGCTTATTTACTATTTATATACGGCTACGCTGATCACGAGGCGTCCGTTTCTTGTGTTTTCATTTTGGCCTAGGTAGCGGAACTTGCCATGGCCTCTTACGGAAACTCTTGCTCCTTCTTTTAGATCATACCCAGCGCTGTAAGCAGTTCGACCATCGATGAAGACAAGCTGTCTTGATACAAGTTCCTGAGCCTGGCTTCTGGATATTCGGTAGACGAAAGCAAGGACTGCATCAAGTCTTTCTGATGCAACGGATCCGGATATTTCTTCAAAGGATGGTCTTATGTCACATTCTTTATTTGAAACAGGAATGCATTTTACGGAAGTATGTTTGATGCGGATAAGTTCCTTGCAAATTAATTCTTCCATATCCTTTAGTATGAATAAATATGCAACCTGTCCATCTTCCGACACGAGGATATCACCTATGATATCTCTTTCGATTCCAAGGTTCATAAGGCTGCCAAGAAAATCTCTATGAGTAAGTTTGTCTGCAAATTTTGCATTTACCGGCATAACTTTAAGGCAGGATACGATGGATCCGCCTTCGTCTTCCTGAAGTTTTAAACTTTCGGCATCGAGATAGGAGGGCAGAAAGCAAAGAACGTTTCGCTCGCTGTCTTCGTAGCCGCCATATAATGTAAACTTTACGCCGTTATAGACCTGGTTACTTACTGAGCCGCCGTTTTTATTTATTTCATCAAGCACAGCTGCAAGTTCAGAAAGTCCCAGGAAGTTTGTGTGCGTCGTGTAATCATTTTGGTAAGCTCTGCCGGCCAGATCCTTAACGTGGCCAACCAGTATTGAATAATCATTTTCCATGAAGTGGTCCTCTGTTGTTTCTGTTGAAGTGATCAATTAAAAATAGCATTTGTGCTAAGCTTTTTTCTGACATTAATTGGAAGCTTTATTTTTTTCAAACATTATTAATTCAAATATGTATTTCTCATTATGAAACAAGTACAAGTTTTCGCTGGGAATTTTTCGTTATCCCCCAACGATTATCATACATCATGTCCGCGGCCGGAAGATGATTTTTTCACTCCGCCTGGCAGTATTTTTCCTAAATAGCATTATTATGTATATTTGCTTTCATCTTTTTTGGCGCCCTCGGCGCCCTTTTGTATAATTTGTCGCCCGGCCCCATTGTAAACTTTTTTGCCCGCCCGTGTATATTTATACTGCGCCCCGCGCCCTCTTGTTTAATCTTCTTCGCCTTGCGTATTTAATCGCTTTTTCGATAGCGCACGCCTTCCCACACCCCTTTCCTAAGTGCCAAACAGATTTTTTTGAAAAGTATAAATCGCGAATGTGTCACTGTTGCTTAATTAAAGATTAATACAACAATTCTTTTTTTCTTTAGCGCAGCCCAAAAACCGCTTATTTTAAGCCTTTTTCAGAAAAAGATATGTTGTTTTTTGGAATAAAGCAAGTTTGTTTTTGGATAAATTTATGTTGAACTTAGGAAAACGTTATGGTGCGTTATGGAAGGTGTCTGAGAGGCTAAGTTCTGGTGATTTTTGGAAAAAGATTATGTTTTATGCGGGAAAATATGGGTTTTCTTCTGGAATCCAGAACTAAACAGGACTTGCGGGCTTTATGAAAAGGGCAAAG
>CAMVNV010000106.1 GCA_947168935.1 uncultured Butyrivibrio sp.
TCCTGTTGCAAGGCTTGAAGCTCCTGCTGCAAGCTGGCTGCTTCCTGATGTAAGAGCTGTGTTATTAGCTACAAGCTGCTGAGCTCCTGCATTAAGCTGATCTGCTCCATCTACAAGTGCCTGAATACCTGTTGCAAGTGCTGTCATGCTTTCAGCTGTTGTAGAAGATGAAGCTGAAACTGCTGCCTGCATAGTACCAAGACCAGTTGAAAGAGTCTGAAGTCCTGCTATTAATGAAATAAGGCTGTCTACTGTAGATGCTGCATTTGTAAGTGCCATATACTTTGCATAGTATGATACATACTTCTGATAATTTTCACCCTGCTGAATCTCAGCAATCTTGGACTGTGCATCTTCTCCTGCAAGAAGTCTTATTTCTGTATCAAGTGTCTTATTTGAAGCCTGATCTGAAGGAGCTGTAGTATCATCTTCAGTTGCTGCCGGTGTTTCTGTGTTTTCTGTTGATCCCTGTGATTCAGGTGTTACCTGATCTTCTGCTGCTCCATTATCAGGTGTTACATCATCTGTAGTATCACTATTTTCCAGATTATTTGAAGGTGCGGCAGCTGCATTCTTTTCAGCCTCTTCCTGTGCCTGTTTCTTGCCTTCTTCTATACCTTCTTCTTTGCCCTGAGCTTTACCTTCCTCTAATCCCTGAGCCTTACCATCGCTAAGTCCTGCATTATACAGTTCCTGGCAATATCCTGCAAAGTATTGATCAGCAGCAGCCTTGCACTGATCTGCGGTACCACTAAGTGTAGCACTAAGATTCGAATAATCAGTGCCTTCATAGCCAACCTGAGCAGCTATAGCAGCAAGCTTAGCATCAATTGCAGCAATAAGCTGATTATCAACTGAGCTCTTTGCATCACCAAGTGAATCAGCAAGTGTTGTAAGACTAGCAGCGCTTCCTGCTGATCCAGATACAGACTGCTGAAGCTGTTTAAGACCGGCATCAAGCTGAGCGATTCCAGTAGCAAGGTCTGAAGCACCATTTGTATATGATGTTATACCGGCATTTAAAGTATTAGCTCCATCTGAGAGAGAACTAGCACCAGCTGAAAGCTGATCAGCACCTGCCTTAAGGTCTCCAGCGCCTGATGCAAGCTGACTTGTTCCATCTTTGAGTGATCCTGCGCCTGATGCAAGCTGACTTGTTCCATCTTTGAGTGATCCTGCACCTGTTGCAAGCTGGCTTGTTCCATCCTTAAGTGTTCCTGCACCTGTTGCAAGCTGGCTTGTTCCATCTTTAAGAGCATATGCTCCATCACGGAGTGCTGCTGAACCTTCCTTAAGTTTAAGAGTTCCTTCTACAAGATCAGCTGTACCGCCCTGAAGTTCAAGAACGCCGTTTGCAAGAGCCTTAGTACCATCAAGAAGTTCAATACTTCCATCATAAAGCTGGCTTGTTCCATCCTGAAGTTCTACTGTTCCGTCATAAAGCTGATCTGATCCATCAACAAGCTGTGTTGTTCCATCTGTGAGCTCATCTACTTTTTCTTCTGCATCATCAAGATCAAGAGAATCTGTAAGATCTCCAAATCCAAGATCAGCAAGAGCATTGCCTGATGCATAAGTCATTGTCATATCAAGCTTGAAGTCTGTAACATCAGCTGTGATCTCAACATAATCAGGAATATCAAGATCTTCTCCAGTCTTATCTGTAAGTTCGTCAAGATCCTCATCATCAATTCCAAGAGACTCTTTAAGTCCTGGAAGTGCTACGCCGAGTACTACATAATTATTACCTTCTGAAATAACTTTACCATTTGTAACTTCTACATTGGAGAAGCGCTCTGTATCAAGCATTGCGCCTGAGATCATAGCATATGGTGTGTAGATCTGTGTTTCTTCTCCGCCAATTGTTACTGTCTTAACATCGTTGTTCTTATAATCGAATCTGATAGTAACTTTACCGCTCTTACCTGCGATGTCCTCAGGAGATATCTCTTTTCCATCAAGATAATATGTAATCTTAACTTCTACAGGAACTGCCTTATCAGACTTACCCTGATAATAAACGTCAGATCCGTCTGTATCCCATGTGATGGTTCCGTCAGCATTTTCTGTATAGGTGCCATTGCCCTTAACATTCTTGACATCAGAAAGGTCTGTTGCATCATTAAGTTCTTTGGTTCCTTCTGTATTTTTGAGCCATTCACTAACTACAACTTCATTGGCTGCGCCGGTTGCATCTGTCATGACATATACAGTCTCTTCCTTGTCAGAAGCAGTGCTTGCACCAAAAGCGCTTGAATTCATTGTATTTTCAAGTGTGCTCTCTTCTTCAGCTTCTCTTTCTGCTTCCTGTGCTGCGCCCTTGTTGGCAGCTTCTTCAGTTGCTACCACACCGCATGCCATTGTTGTAAATGCAAGTATTGTTGCTACCATAAGTGCTCTTGTACGCACGAGATATTTCTTAATCATATTATTGCCTCCTGGAAAGACTTTTTCTTTTCCTGTTCTGATTGTTTAATAGTTTCTAAACTTTATTCACTGATCTTCTGATCATAACTACTAACTACGCTTAAGCTGTAATTCTTTCATTACCTGCTTTGATCCTGTGTCTTTTCTTATCAGAATCTCTTGCAGCTTTAAATCCAAAGCTTGTACGTACGATGATCGGATCGAAGATCATGTACATTGCAGGAAGTACAAGAATAACTACGCACATACTTATGATCGCGCCTCTTGCCATCAGCATACACAGAGCACCGATCATATCGATTGAAGATATAAGACCTACGCCAAATGTTGCTGAGAAGAAACTAAGTGCGCTTACGATAATGGATTTCATACTGGTTGAAAGAGCTATATGAGTAGCTTCTCTCTTGCTATTACCATTATTTCTTTCACGGCAGTATCTTGTTGTCATAAGGATCGCATAATCAACTGTTGATCCAAGCTGTATGGTTCCGATTACAACTGATGCTATAAACGGAAGTACTGATCCTGTGTAGTAAGGAATTCCCATATTGATGAAAATAGCGAACTCGATAACTGCTACAAGGATGAATGGAAGTGAGAATGACTTAAGTACAAACAGGATGATGGCAAATACAGCGCCGATCGATACCCAGTTAACTACGTTAAAGTCGTGGTTGGTAATAGTGATAAGATCCTTGGTACAAGGTGCTTCACCTACAACCATCGCATTTGCATCATAAGATTTAACTATCTTGTTGACTGCTTCTATCTGAGCATTAACTTCATCTGATGCTGTGTTGTACTCACTTGTTATAATGATGAGTTTATAATCATCACTCTGGATCTCATTTCTCAGATCATCCGGGATCATATCCTCAGGGATCATTCCGCCTACTGCTGAGTCAAGGCCTATTGCTGCGTCTACGCCGTCTACATTTGCGATCTCATCATTCATCATGGTGATATCTGTAGCTGACATGTTTGCATCTACCAGAAGCATATAGGTTGTACTTGTATCAAAGTTTTCATCAAGTTCTTTTGCAGCCTGAGTACTTGGAAGTGAATCAGGAAGTGTTTTTGCAAGGTCATAATAAACCTTGGTGTTGCTGTTTCCATATACTGCAAATGGAAGAAGTATAAGGAAGATTGCTGCAAACAGTTTGTAATGATCTGAAATCCAGTTAGGTATCTTCACCATTTCAGGAAGAAGCGGTCTGTGCTTTGATTTCTCGATCAGGTTATCAAATACAAGTATCATTGAAGGAAGAACTGTTATACAGCAGATAACACCGAATATAACGCCCTTAGCCATAACTACGCCAAGGTCAAGACCTATTGTAAAGCTCATGAAGCAAAGAGCTATGAATCCGGCTATTGTTGTAATAGAACTTCCGATAACTGACGTAAATGTTGCTTCGATAGCATGTGCCATCGCTTCTTTTTTCTCATGTCCCTTTTCAAGTTCTTCCTGATATGAATGCCACAGGAATATTGAATAGTCCAGTGTTACACCCAGCTGAAGAACTGCTGCAAGTGACTTTGTGATAAAAGATATCTCGCCGAACATTATGTTCGATCCGAGGTTATATACAATTGCCATTCCTATTGATAATAAGAAGAAGATAGGAATGAGATAAGAATCCATTGTAAGTGAAAGGACGATCACTGCAAGGATAACTGCTATCATTACATATACAGGAGTTTCTTTTTCTGCAAGATCCTTGGTATCTGTAACGATTCCGCTCATACCTGCAAGGAAGCACTTCTCATTTGCAACTTTTCTGATCTGCCTTATGGCATCCATCGTTCCATCACTTGATGTGGTCTCATCAAATATGATGAACATCATCGTGGCATCATCAGAATTGAAGGCTTCATACAACTTGTCAGGAAGCATCTCCATCGGAACTGACAGATCCATGAAACTGTCGTACCAGATGACTTTCTTGACATGATCGATCTCTTCGATCCTGCTCTTTAGATCCGCAACATCCTTCTCTTCCATTCCTTCTACTATGAAAAGAGAATAGGCTCCGGTTCCAAATTCATTTTCAAGTATGTCCTGTCCCTGCATTGTTTCAATTTCTTTAGGAAGGTAGGACAAAATATCGTAGTTGACCCTGGTATTGATATAACCGATAGCTGACGGGATCAACAGAAATACAGCTACTGCAAGTATTACAAAACGCAGTTTTACGATTCCTTTTGATATCGCTTTCATAATTCCTCCATTTTTGTGGTCGTTTTTGACCACTGGTCATTTTCTTATAACTATGGTATACTCCAAAAGTGACCAGCGGTCAATTACTTTTCCACGATTTTATTTTTTCTTTAGAAATAGAGGGTTTTTCTCAGAATTTCGAGTAGAAAAATCAAAAACATATCAAGATTGTGATAAAAATACAGAAAGGACGGATAACCATCCAGGTCATTACAGCTTGAGGGTGGTTGCCGGGCGGTGGAAGATTATGTTCATAGGCCTCAATTAAAATAACCCAGGTATTTCTAAGGGTCTTCTCCGCTTACGTAAACACGCTGTACTCTCGCTCCTAAGGCCCTAAGAAATACCTGGATTATTTTAAAATCGGTCTATGAACATAATCTTCCACCACCCTGAATCTACTTTTTGTTTTGGCTGTAATGACCCGGATGGTTATCCTGTGCTTTCGCTGGCTTTTAGAAAGGAATTGTTTTTTCGCTTATAATGCATTATTATTGTGTATCTGTAATGAGAATTTTTATCATATTATTTCGAACGATCATTCCAGATTTGTAAATACTTTCTTGGCATTGCAAAAAATCATTATCATGCACTATAACGCAAATCTTTGTCTCATTTCACTAGTTATCGTTTTGAGCCAAATGCAAAAAAATAACGACATTAAGATTAATATGATATTATTTAATAGGTATAGAAATATATAACACTTTCCAAATACCACAGATTATTTAGAGGATATTATGAGTAAAATTGAAAGCAATAAACAAAAGAAAAGAGATTCTCTTCTCAATGCATCATTTGATTTCTTTATGACCAAGGGACTTGAGAAGACTTCCATATCTGATATCATCGAAAAAGCCGGGGTTGCAAAGGGTACTTTCTACCTTTACTTCAAGGACAAATATGACATCAGAAACAAGCTTGTAATTCATAAGTCTGCGCAGCTTTTCAGCTCAGCTTATGAAGCACTTCAGGAAGCTGAACTTGATAATATTCAGGATAAGATCATTTTTATCGTAGATCATATCATAGAGGAATTATCAGGTAATAAGGCGCTTCTTACTTTCCTTCATAAGGATCTTACCTGGGGTATATTCAGAAGGGTGCTGGATCCGCACTCGCCTTTTGCTGAAGAGATAGACGTTGGAGGAATTTATAATAAACTTCTTGAACAGTCCGGCGTTGTCTTTGTAGAGCCTGACATAATGCTGTTCATGATAATAGAGCTTGCAGGAGCAACCTCTTACAGTGCTATTGTTGATGGTATTCCCTGTTCTATCGAAGACTTAAAACCATATCTCTACCGCTCTATCAAGGACATTATCAACGCTCACATCAAGGAATAATCCTAAACTTCTTTTAACTTCATATAAACATACAAAAATACAGCCATCATGAAGACAAGGCTTATAGTCTTCATGATGGCTTTTTAGTTTATTTTTATTTTCGAATGATAAATTGAATTTACGTTACAGATAGTATAGATGATTCAAAGTAATAAAACACAGCAATAATCCACATAATTATTTGCTCATAAGGAGAGGACCAAAAATGGACATGAAACACTATTCAGATCCAATCGATGTCGAATTCGAAGAAATAAATCCGCAACTTCATACTGATAATGATATTGATGATCCTCTCGCAGACAGGTCAGGCAGCGAAAGGCTTCACAAAAGCAATAACATATTAAGACAGATAGATTGCCTTAATATGGAACTGTCTCCCTTCAGCCTGACTTTTTGGGATATCTCTCAAACATCACCACGCAAAAAGAAAGACAGGATTACCTGCGCAAAGATAATAAACGCTCTTATAAATGATCAGGGACTGATGGGAGTAATGTTCCAGAAAGGTTATCTTCCAATACGACTTCTTTCAAGAAACTCTGGAATAAGTACAAGATATATAGAAGCATTCGAAGGATATATAGTAATGGCATCACTTGTTATAACCGGCAATTATCCTGATCTGCAACCATATTTTGATTACATATATGAAGAAGCCTGAAGGAGAATGTTTCAATGAAAGGAATAGTTCTTTTTTCTGAAAAAAACGAATCTGCAATTCTCACAGACGAAGGTGAAGTAATTAAGCTCAAAGGTTCTTACGTCGTTGGAAAAAGAATAAGTTTTAAAAAGACTGATAAGAGATCAGGTATTCTGAAAAAAGTATCAATTATACTTGGAACCGCTGCTACCTTCGCCATGATCACAACCATAAGCTTATATATTATCGGCAAAAATTCTGGTTGCGATTCACAAGCTAGTGCTGCAGCATCTGCTCTTTCCATTGCAGATAGTACTGATGATAGCGCAGCTACAGGAGATTCTGCTATAAGCGAAGCTGATTCCTCTGCAGAAGGTAATAGCGGCGACATACCAGGAATGCCTCCAGCTGGAAATGACGGCAGTGCACCTGATGGCATGCCAGAAGGAGCTCCTACAGGGGATCCTGGTAACGGCCAGCAGCCGCAAAACACCGCTCCGCCTGATAATCAGCAGCAAGGCTCCCCGGAGCAGACACAATCAAATAATACCTGAAAAGGTTTTACATAAAAATCCGTGTACCTGAACTTATGCAGATACACGGATTTATTAATTATTCACTTTTTTTCTCTATTTTCTTCGTTGTGTCTTTTTTGCTTGTGATCTTCTTGGATTCCTTCTTGGCTGTTGTCAGCTTCTTGGACTCTTTCTTAGCAGTTGTAAGCTTCTTAGACTCTGTCTTTGTAGTTGTAAGCTTAGCTGCATCCTTCTTGGTTGTAGAAAGCTTATGGTTTGAAAGAATGTTCTCAAGAGAAGCTGCCTTGGATACATCTCCTTCAATTCTGATATCACTAAGAGCGCTCTTAAGTGAACTGCCACCATCAAGGAGCTTTAAGATGGAATCCGCATTTCCGCGAACTCGGAAATCATTGTCGTAATACTCGTAAGGCTCTACGCTAGCTTTGCCATCGCCAAGCTCAACATAGAATGCGCCTTCACCATCACCTTCAACATCAAATTCTATGGCAAGGTGATCATGAATCTTTGATGCATCAAGTACTGAGACTTTCTTCTTAGCTGTCTTAACCACTTCAGAATATTTCATAATACGTCCTCCCTTTCTTCGTTTGAACCAAAATACCCGCTGCAGATACAGTCGGATTCTCAGTTCACTGAATTTAATTCAATTTTTGAAACAATGATTTTAAAGACAGTATATCACGTTTTTACGTGTATGTAGAGTAAATTACAAATTTTCCGAAAATATTTTTACAAAAAAATTCTTTTAAATAGCATTAATGCTATTTAGTTGAATTTTTTCACTACGCAGAACAAAAGCTGTTATTCAGAATAAATGCGTAGGTCATTTATTCTGGGCATAAGCCCCAAAAAGAACTCCCCGAAGGGAGTTCTTCTGACAGCGTGTATTAATCTGCTTTCTGAAGCTTCCAGATGTCTCTGTTGTACTCCATGATAGTACGGTCTGATGAGAAGAAACCAGCCTTAGCGATATTTACAAGCATCATGTGCTTCCACTTATCACGGTTCTCATAATCAGCAAAGATTCTGTCCTTAGCTTCAATGTATGATTCAAGATCGATAAGAGTCATGAACCAGTCCTTGTTAAGGAGTTCATTGTAAAGTCTCTGAAGATTTTCTTTCTTACCAACCTTAAGACACTGCTTACTTACGATGAAGTCTACAGCCTCTTTGATAACTTTACTATTTTCATAGTATTTCTTTGATACGTAATCTGCCTTCTTGTAGTGCTTGATAACTGTATCAGAATCTATACCAAAAATATAGATATTGTCATCACCAACAAGGTCATGGATCTCAACGTTAGCACCGTCATCTGTACCAAGTGTTACAGCGCCATTAAGCATGAACTTCATGTTGGATGTTCCTGAAGCTTCCTTACTTGCAAGAGAGATCTGCTCTGATACATCAGCTGCAGGAATAAGGTGCTCAGCATATGTTACGTTGTAGTTCTCAACAAATATAACCTTCATGTATGGGCTTACGTCAGGATCATTGTTAACGATCTCCTGAAGGCACAGAAGAAGGTGAATGATATCTTTAGCGATTACATAAGCAGGTGCTGCCTTAGCTCCGAAGATGAATGTAAGAGGACGAACAGGCTTCTTACCATTCTTGATCTCAAGGTACTTATGGATGATATAAAGAGCATTCATCTGCTGACGCTTGTACTCGTGGAGACGCTTAACCTGGATATCATAGATAGATGTAGGATCAACCTTAACACCTTCATGCTTCTCAAGGTAAGCAGCAAGTTCTTTTTTCTTCTCCTGCTTGATGCTGTCTAAGCGATTAAGGAATCCCTCATCATTCTCGTGCTCAAGGAGCTCTTCAAGACGTGTTGCATCCTTCTTGTATCCGTCACCGATAGTATCTGCGATAAGATCAGCGAGAGGATGGTTACATGAAAGGAGCCATCTTCTGAATGTGATTCCGTTAGTCTTATTGTTGAACTTCTCAGGATAAAGCTTGTAGAAGTCGTTAAGCTCTGTATTCTTAAGGATGTCTGTATGGATTGCAGCAACACCGTTTACTGAGAAACCGTAATGGATGTCGATGAATGCCATGTGGACTCTCTTATCCTTGTCAATGATCTGAACGTTCTTGTTCTTAACCTTAGCTCTGATTCTCTTATCAAGCTCCTTGATGTAAGGAACAAGCTGAGGAACAACCTTCTCAAGGTAAGAAAGTGGCCATGTCTCAAGAGCCTCTGCAAGAATTGTGTGGTTAGTATAAGCGCAAGTCTTGGATACAACATCAATAGCATCATCCATAGAGAATGCCTTTTCCTCAACAAGGATTCTGATAAGCTCAGGAATGATCATTGTAGGATGTGTATCGTTGATCTGGATTACAGCATGATTGTAAAGCTTGTGGAGATCATACTGACGCTCCTTCATCTCATGAAGAATAAGCTGAGCTGCATTACTTACAAGGAAGTACTCCTGGTAAATTCTAAGAAGGTTACCAGCTTCATCTGAATCATCAGGATAAAGGAAAAGAGTAAGGTTCTTCTCGATCTTGGTCTTGTCGAAGTTGATACCTTTCTTAACAAGCTTCTCATCAACTGTCTCAATGTCAAAGAGACGAAGCTTGTTGATACCTGAATCATAACCAGTTACATAGAGGTTATAAAGTCTTGATACAACCTTCTTGTCACCGAAGTTAACATCGAATGTTGTGTCTGTCTTCTCAAGCCAGGACTTGTTCTCCTGCCACTCATCCTTCTGAGCTGTCTGAAGGTTCTTCTCAAATACCTGTTTGAAAAGACCATAGTGATAGTTAAGACCGATACCTTCACCAGGAAGCTTAAGAGTAGCTATTGAATCAAGGAAACATGCAGCAAGACGTCCAAGTCCGCCGTTACCAAGTGATGGTTCTGGTTCATACTCTTCTATATCTGCAAGGTTCTTGCCATTCTTACGAAGGATCTGATTAACCTTGTCATAAACGCGAAGGTTGATAAGGTTGTTAGAAAGAAGCTTACCAATAAGGAACTCCATAGAGATGTAGTAAATCTTCTTCTCACCTACGATAGGCTCAGCCACGCGCATAAGCTCGTTAGTAACGTCTAAGAGCACATAGTAAGCTTCCTTGTCTGTGCATTCTGCAAATGTCTTATCGAACTGTCTTTGCGCACTTCTCTCCATCTGTTCTTCAAGATTGAGAACAAGAATATCACGTTGCATGTTTGTTGACATAAATAACTCCTTTCCTGTTAAGGAACTTAAATCGCCGGCTTATACCGGAATAATAGTTTTGTAAGCTAATAGAAAACGTTTTCTGTTTTCATAAAAACACCTTACCACAAGAAAACGTTTTCCGCAAGCATTTTCTCATGGAAATTACACTTACCTGATTATTTCTTCGTATTTAAGTCTAACAAGTTCATGTGGCATTGTTACTCTGACACCTGATTCTCCGTCCAAAAGTTTCTGCATCTCTTCTACTGCTCTTGATGATATCGCTGCAAAATTCTGTCTGACTGTGTTCATCTGTTTTCCAACATAGCCCATAAGAACAATACCATCAAAACCGCATACAGGTCTGAAAATATCCATATCTATAAGAGCTTTCATAGCTCCTATTGCCATAAGATCAGAAGCACAGACTACGCAGTCCTTATTCTTGCCGTACTTAAGTGTAATATTCCTAGCCTGAAGCTCTGAGAAATTGCCGTTTCTTATAAGTACCTGAAGTCCCAGTTCTTCCTTAAGCTGTCTGATGCCTTCAAGACGTGCATCTGTAACATAGCCATCTCTTGTTCCTGCGATATATAAAACTTTTCTGCAGTTATTTTCCTTAATGGTCTTCTTGGCTACATCATACTGAGCTTTGGCCTGGTTAACGCTGACGCAGGATGTCGTTGTACTTATATAAGGAACGTCTATTACTACAGTTTTAAAGGTATCATTTTCTATAAGCTGCCTTAAAACCTTATCTTCTTTGGACATACCATAAATAATTATGCCTTTGATACTCTGAGATACAAAATATCTGGTCATCTCCTCAAGAGACATGTTTTCGATCATGCTAAAGAAAATAGTGATTACATCCAGCTGAAGTTCTCTGGCTTTACTGATCGCACCAGATATGTACTGCATGTCGATCTCATCGATAGCCTGGGTTTCTACATTAAGCTTAATAAGAAGAGCAACCCTTCCGGAATTTTTGGAAGATAATGTAGCAGCTACCGTATTAGGAACAAAGCCAAGCCTCTTTACAACTTCCATGACTCTTAGCTTGGTGTCTTCACTGACATTAGGATAATTATTCAGTACCTTTGAAACTGTAGAAATGGCAACTCCTGCCTCTTTCGCAACATCTTTTATGGATACCACTTTCGCACCTTCCTGAAAAACGTTTTCTTATAGTTTACCACATATATATGACTTATCAAAACTTGCCATTTTTGTATATTGCCTGTCATATAACAGATAACTATTTCACTGTTTTTAACATAAATATTACATTTTTTAATTAATCAACGTTGTTTTGTAACAACTTACAAATCTTTATTTTATGCATCTTATGGTAGGTTTTTACATTTTTCATGTATACTATTTGTATATATTTTTTACAAAAATAGCATTTTTTAACTTGTCTAGATATTACAAAAGTGTTACACTTTGATTGCTTGAGCGAAAACGATTTCGAAATCTTTTTTACGGCAAATTTAATAAAATACTTTAGAGGGGAATATTATCATGAAAAGAAAAGCAGCATTATTAAGTATCATGCTGGCTGCTGGAATCTGTGCCACACCCGCAGCTACAGCATACGCAGCACCTCATATACATCCATATAACGGAGTTGAAGCTGAAACAAATTTCGGTTCAGAAGGAGTTGAAGTTGTAACAGAAGCTGATGGAAGAAAGGTTGTTTCCAGTATTGAAAAGGGCGACTATTTCACAGTTAAGACTTGTGACTTCTCATCTGGTCTTGCTACTATCACAATCACAGCAAAGACAGACGGAATGGGTGTAATCGATGTTAGAAAGGGAGATTCAACTGGCGAATCCCTTGGTAACATCAAGCTTAAAAACACTAACGGAGAATATCAGACATTTACAGCAACTTTAAAGAATCTTGAAGGTCCTAACGAGACAATCACATTCGTTGGTGCTGTAGGAAATGTTTCAATTGATAGCTGGTCAGCTACACCTCTTACAGAAACTCCTGATCCAGGAACAGGTGAAGAAGACCCTGGTACAGGTAACGAAGACCCTGGCACAGGCAACGTTGATCCAAGCGCTCCTGTAGATATCTACACAGGCGTTGAAGCAGAAAACGTTGAATCAAGCAACGCTACTGTTGCTACATCTGGCGATGTTACATATCAGACAATCAATGTTGGCGGATATGTTGTAGTTAAGAACGTTGATTTCACAAATGGTATAAGCGGTGTATTTGCTAATGCACAGGCTGCAAAGCCAAAGACATCCATCGCTGTATATGTTGACAGTCTTGATAGTGCTCCTATTGCAACTATCACTGTAACAAGCAGATCTTTCAAAGATGTTGCTGCTAAGATCAGCAACGATATTTCAGGTACACATGATGTATATCTTGTAGCAGTTGGAAATCCTGTAGACCTTAACTCTTTCAGAATTATGGCTAATCCTAACCATACTCCTGATCAGCCTGAAAATCCAGATCAGCCTGAAAATCCAGATCAGCCTACTACTCCTGTAGATATCTATGCAGGCGTTGAAGCTGAAAGCGTAGAATCAAGCAACGCTACTGTTCAGACAGCTGGTGATGTTACATATCAGACAATTAACGCTGGCGGATATGTTGTAGTTAAGAATGTTGATTTCTCACAGGGCATCAGCGGTGTATTCGCTAAAGCTCAGGCTTCAAAACCTAAGACATCTATTGCTGTATATGTAGACAGCCTTGATGGTGCTCCTATCGCTACTATCACTGTAACAAGCAGAGCATTCAAGGACGTAGCTGCTAAGATTTCTAATGATCTTTCAGGTACACATGATATCTATCTTGTAGCTGTTGGCAATCCTGTTGATCTTGATTCCTTCAGAGTAATGGCTAACCCTAATCACACACCTGATCAGCCTGAAAACCCTGACCAGCCTGAGAATCCTGATCAGCCTGAAAATCCAGATCAGCCTGAAAATCCAGATCAGCCTACTACTCCTGTAGATGTTTACGCAGGCGTTGAAGCTGAAAG
>CAMVNV010000107.1 GCA_947168935.1 uncultured Butyrivibrio sp.
CCTGTACCTGACCCTTATCATCTACCCACGGTACTCTGAAAAGAATCTGTCTCTCAGGTGTTGTAAGTCTCTCAAGAAGAGCTTCCTTACGATATTCTTCCTCATTAGCCTCGATTACTACTCTAAGAGATTCAAGTACCTCTTTAACTGCCTGGTGGAATTCAGGCTGTGCCGGATTCTGTGCTACGACTCTGTCGTAAATCTCGTCTACGTATGACATTTTTTCTTCTCCTTCCCGCGTATATCGCGATAAACATAATATAACAAGTAAAATCAAATCCTGTTAGCAACTTCTTCATCTGCAATTCCAAAGTCTAGAAATCTAATTTTAACTTGAAACCCACTTTTTATAAAAAAAGAGCAATAAAGATCTAACGATCTCTACGCTCCATTGTGCAGACACCTTTGTCTAAAGTTCAATATTAAATATCAGGATCAGCCATTGACCCTTGTTTATACATGAATCATTGTATCCAAAGATACAATTCCATCTCCATGCCTGTTGATAATTATATAACTCGTCCCTGAAAATATCAATACGCTTTATTGCACTAAAACGTCAACGCCTTAAAAGGTATAATCCATCAATTTGCACAAAGATCGAGTCACCATATACGGAGAATAGCATCGCCTGCAATCACTCCAGTGACTCGATCTTTAAATAATCCATTATTATTTTGTAAGATACTCAGTCTTTACATATCCCTTGATGCCGTTGTATTCAACTTCGCACCATCCATCGGCACGATAGTTAGTAACCTTGATCTCGTCGCCCTTGTAAGCATTTCCGAGTATTTCTGATTCTGTACTAGCAGACTTTCTGATACGTACAGTCTCTTTTACATGATATGTACCTGTGCTGGTAACACCATCATTTGAATCAGTAGTTGTTTCTTTATTATCTGTTGTATCAGTCTCTTTTGTTTCTGTTTCCTTTGTTTCTGTATCTTTAGATTCTGTCTCTTTAGTTTCTGATGTACTGTCATCACCCTGAGATACTACCTTGAAGTACTCAGTACGAACATATGCTTCTTTGCCTTCATATTCGATCTTGCTCCAACCATTAGCAAGAGCTTCGATCTGTGTGAACTGCTGTCCTACCTCTGTCTTACCAAGAACGTCTGCATTAGTAGAATCAGAGCTTCTTATCTTAACAACAGTTGTTGCTTCGATGATAACAGGGCCACTCTGAGTTTCAGTCTCTGTTGCTGCTGTAGTGCTTTGTGCAGCTGTACTATCCTGAGCGGAAGTCTCAGCTACAGAAGCGTCTGCTGAACTTTCTGTTGAAGCAGCTGCTGATGCAGATGCAACCTCTTTTCCTACAGACTTATTAACTTCTTCTGAGAAGTTTGTAAGGAATGCACTAAGTTCTGCATTCTCTTCAAGCATTGTATTATAGCTAACAGCTACTTCATTACTAAGATCAATGAAGTCATCCTGTACGCTTAAAGCCTCGATATACTTGATGACTTCCTCATCAAGCTCTCCGAAATAGAGATAATACTCTCCATTTTCATTAGTTCTTACATAATATGTCTGAAGTCCTGGTACCTGCTTATCGAATCCGTTGAAATACAGTTCAAAATAAACATATGTTACATATGCACCTGTCTCAGGTCCCTTCTTTGTATAGACCTTGATTGCGTCAAACTTATCATAATACTCTGCTGATACCTCGTATCTGATAAGAGCAGGCTCTGTAAGGCCTACAGTTATAGCATTGATAGTATCCATATCTCCAGATGCCTGAGCATCATAGAACTTCTTGATAAGTGCAGTGATCTCCGGATAAGCATCCTCTTCCATTACTACTTCAACTGCATCAGCAGTACTGCTCTCTACAGCAGAAGCTGTTGCAACTTTTTCCTGAGAAGTAGATGCAGAAGCACTTACAGCACCATTCTGATTATCATTTTTGCCAGCGAGAACTGCCAAAAGTATTGTGATAAGAAGACATACCGCAAGAAAAGCCGGCATTACGATCTTTTTATTATCTATAATAAATGTAGCGAGATTAAACTCACTCTTACGAAAAGCTTCGATCTTGTTTTTTCCATTCTTACGTATCATTTCAATGTAACCTCTTTTTAACTTTAAAATTTCTTACGAATAGTCCCCAACTATCCCCAAATAACTTTAAATCTTCATTTTATGTACATTCTTCAAGCAATGCACCCGACAGGAATCGAACCTGCATTAAAGGCGTCGGAGGCCTTCGTTCTATCCATTAGACTACGGGTGCCGGACGTCGTATATTTTCATATAAGGTCCCGTTTTTTATCCGGGACCTTAATTGTTACAAATTTATTACGCACCAATGTATGATATCATATTACACCTTTTATGTCCATGTTTTTTTAAGCAAGTCCAGTTTTTAACGCTATTTCGTTATAGTCTGACAGCTCATCTTCATCCCTGTCGTAATAATATATGTTGTCAGTCAGAACATCTTCTGTTTCGAGTTCCGTCATGTTTACAAAGCTGACCATTTCAGAAAGAGCATCTGCTTTTCTTTGATCATATTTGTCTTCATCAAACACCAGTATCACTTCATGAACCGATGAAGGCAGAATATAAAAATTACTGTTATACTTTCGAGACAATGCCAGAAGGAGCCCCGGATTAAGTATTACTGCTGCTCCGTAAGTTTTATCTTTATTAGTCAGTATCTTAAGATTGGACCAGGGTTCCTCATCACAAATAGAGCTTCCATTTATACAAAATCCAGCTTCCTTCCCCAATCTATGGTTAATGACATCCATTAATGGAATCAGATCATGATCATTTCTTATGATCGCATTGGCGCAGGCTGCTTCATAAAGATCCTCTTCTGTTATATTCCATGCTGCTATATGCTCATTTTTTATAAGAACTATTCCTTCAGAAGGTCTGGATGACACCTGGCAATAATAAACTATCGCAAGATCCTTAAATTTCCTATAAGGAGTGTCCTTAAGAAGCTTTTGATTCTTCTTATAGTTAATAAGTTTGTACATAACCCTCTCACGGACCTTATCATAATCCATGAAATAATCGAGATCAAAGTTTATATCCCTGCTCTCAAGTCTTGCCTTCTTGATCCTTTCTATTATCTCCAAAAAGCTGCTTCCATTCAGAAAGGCTTCATATAAAGGTTCAAGATATATTACTTCCGAAAGCTTATCTCCCGGCCTTACAATATCAAGGCAGTTATAGGTTACACCATTATTTTTATTAACATCACAAAGCTTAACCTTGCATTCAGGATAAAGCTCTGTCACTACAGATACTATCTGATCACAAAATGACTTAAAATTCATACATACTCTCCAAATAATAATTCATACCGGGCTCACCCCAAAATTTAAACAACAAAAAAGGCAATAGAAATATCTAATCTGATACTTCTATTGCCTTACAGACATATTATATAGAGAGTTACTTGAAGCCTAACAGGCTTTCAAAAGTATATGATGTCCGATGCGATACAGAGCATTAAACTCTTGAAAGGTACTCACCTGTTCTTGTATCGATCTTGATAACATCTCCCTGGTTAACGAAAAGAGGTACTGATACCTGTGCACCTGTCTCAACTGTAGCAGGCTTTGTAGCACCTGTAGCTGTATCACCCTTGAAACCAGGCTCTGTCTCTGTGATCTCAAGCTCTACGAAAAGAGGTGGCTCGATAGCAAATACGTTTCCGTTGTAGGAATTAACTTTGCACATCTCGTTCTCTTTAACGAACTTCATTGAATCTCCAACGATCTCCTGATTTACAGCGATCTGCTCATATGACTCAGTATCCATGAAGTTGAAAAGATCACCATCATTGTAAAGATACTGCATATCTCTTCTCTCGATGTGAGCCTGAGGGAATTTCTCAGTAGGTCTGTAAGTTGTCTCGATAACACCACCGTTGATGATATCCTTAAGCTTTGTACGAACGAAAGCTGCTCCCTTACCTGGCTTAACGTGCTGGAACTCGATAACCTGGCAAACCTTGCCGTCTACCTCGATTGTAACACCATTTCTGAAATCACTGGCTGTAACCATAAAATCCTCCTGATAATAACATATAAAAGCAAACTGGACATATCGCCCGTATGGGCTCACTAATCCAATTTAACAATTCTTTCTTAAACAACACATCATAGTTTATACTAAAGAATGCTCTTTTGTCAACAACTAGATGATATTATATCACTAAGCCGCACTGGCTATAGCTTATGCAAAGTGCTCCAACGCATGGTCTATGGCTTCAAGATAACCTGCCAGGCCGTGACCAACTATCTGCTCGTCACAGGCAGGAGCTGTTACAGAATTAGCTCTGAAAGACTCCCTTGCATTGATATCCGAAATGTGGATCTCGATCTTATATATTTTTTCAAGGCTCTTAAGAGCATCATGGATAGCATAGCTGTAATGTGTATAAGCACCGGGATTTATAACGATCGCATCTGTTCCGTTAAAATATGCTTCCTGAAGCTTATCGATAATAGCCCCTTCATGATTGGACTGGTAGCATTCAACTTCTGCTCCAACTTCTTTTGCCTTATCTTCTATGGATTTAATAAGGTAATCATAGTTCTGGTCGCCATATACAGCCTTTTCTCTTATTCCAAGAAAGTTAAGATTTGGTCCGTTAACAACTAATATTTTCATAATATACTCCCCTTTTATAAAAGCCCCATAGCCTTAATAATCTCATCTGCGACTGCTTCAGGCTCTTTACCGTCAGTGTCTATCACTATGTCAGCAGCCATCTCATAGAACTTATTTCTTTCATCAAGCATTTCTTTAATTCGTGCCTGAGGATCTTCAACCTGAAGAAGGGGTCTTGTGGTATCTCCCTTAACGCGCATGTATACTGCTTCAGGAGATGCTTTAAGATACACAACTTTACCAAGCTTTGAAAGAAGTCTTCTGTTGATCTCGCGAAGAGGAAGGCCGCCGCCAGTTGCAAGAACAAGGCCATCATGCTTTTCATTATCAAGTAGTTCCAGCTGCCTTGTTTCCATATCTCTGAAGGCTGCTTCAGATCTTGATGCAAAGATATCAGATATAGATGTCTCATAAGTTTCTTCTATAAGACTGTCTGTATCGAGTTTCTCATAAGAAAGCTTTCTTGCAAGAACTTTGGATACTGTAGACTTACCACTTCCCATATAGCCTACAAGAACGATGTTCTTCTCATTCTCAAGCCTGTCGCACATTGCTTTATAAACAATATCGCACTGGTCCTTGGTAATAGAACAGCCTGTCCACAGCTCATAAGCATCAACGCCCTGATATAAAAGCATCTCAAGGCCGTTGCAGACTTTAGCGCCGGCCCTAGCCGCAAGCTGCATGAACTTGGTGTTCATTGGACGATATACGATATCAAAGCCTGTATGCACCAGCTCATAGAACTTTGGATCTTCAATAATAGCCTTGTCGTTATTAGGGTGCATACCTACAGATGTTGACTGGATGCAAAGGTACTTATTATCTGAAGGGATCTTGTCGTACTGATCCATAGGAAGGGCTACAAAACTGCTTCCAGGAACCTTTCCTCCAACTTCCTTTATAAGTTCCTCAGCTCTTTCCACAGTTCTGTTAAGAACATAGATAACCTCAGCTCCTTCAGACGCCATAAGAAAGGCTACAGCCCTTGCAACGCCGCCAGCTCCAAGGATTATCACCTTCTGACCCTTTATAGTGATATCCTGATTCATAAGGGATCTTTTAAGACCGGTCATGTCTGTATTGTAGCCCTTATAACCGGTTCCATCCGCTGTTCTTACAAGCGTATTAACTGCGCCGATCTTCTCAGCCAGAGGATCTATCTCCTTAAGATAAGGAATAACAGCTTCTTTATGTGGAACAGTCGCATTCATTCCAAGAATATTTAAAGAAAATGCCCCCTTAACAGCGTCGCCGATACTCTCCGGCTCCACGTCAAAAGGAACATATACAAGGTTCTTGCCTGTCATACTGGCAAGGGTATTGTGAATAAGCGGAGAAAGCGTATGCCCCGCAGGGTGCGCTAATAATCCGCAGGTTAATGTCTTACCATCAGTTTCGTTCAAGTGCCTCTCCCCCCAACTTTGGCCAGTTACATCCATTTCTCTTTATATATCTTTTGTAAAAAAATAATACAATCCATTCAAAACGTCTTTTTATAACGATCTGGATTTCTTCCTTCTTGTCAATCTGGTCAACAAGGTAGGACTTGATGCCTACACGCTTAGCTCCCCATACATCTGTAAAGAGCTGATCTCCAACAAAAAAGGTGTTGGTATCGTTAGTATTCATAAGCTCCATAGCCTTAAGATAGCCTCTTTTGGCAGGCTTATTGGCTCTGTAAACATATCTGCTACCTACAGCGTCAGCAAAAGACTTAACTCTTGATTCCTTATTATTGGAAATAAGGACTGTGTCAAATCCAATATCTCTGAGTCTCTTGAAATGCTCTATTGCCCTTTGGTCAGCAGGTGCTCCGTGAGGAACAAGGGTATTATCGATATCGTATACTACGCCCCTGTATCCAAGCTTATATAATTCTTCATATGGAATATCGTAGGATGACTTTGCAGTTGCATCCGGGTAAAATAAGTGTTTCAAGGGGTCCTCCATGTTTGTTGTGACTTAATAGTATTTTGAAATTTCAAAATTATTTCCATTTACATTTTGAAATTTCCTGTAAATTTCAAAGTGCTCTTAGACAATTCCTGCAGATTTCAAAAGAGTCTTCGTATATTCTGCGGAAGGATTCCTGTATATTTCATCAGTTACGCCGTACTCAACGATCTGTCCGTCCTTCATGATCGCAACGTGATCACAAAGATTATACACTACCCTAAGATCGTGGGAAATAAAAAGTATCGAAAGATCAAGCTTTTTGTGAAGATTATCAAGAAGCTCAAGTATCTGCGCCTGAATAGTAACATCAAGAGCTGATACAGGCTCATCTGCTATTAAGATCTTTGGATTTTGCATAAGACTAAGAGCAATACTGACTCTCTGCCTCTGACCTCCAGACAGCTGGGAAGGATATCTGTTAACAAAATCCTGTGGAAGCTCAACCTGCTCGCATACAGTCTTTATGCGCTCTTCCATCTCTTCATCTGTCCACTTGCGCTTCCTGTCAACCTTTAAGGATTCCTTTAAGATCCAGTGCACAGTTCTGGCAGGATTAAGGCTTCCATAAGGATCCTGGAATATCATCTGGGGATAATCATCTGTCTTGACTATACTTCCTGTATAGTCCTTATTTATTCCCATAATAGCTCTGGCAAGGGTGGATTTACCGCTTCCGCTCTCACCTACAAGACCAAGTACTTCTCCCTTGTATACTGTAAGGGAGGCATTTTTAAGAGCCTGGACTTTGCTCTTTTTTTCAAATATGCTCTTTCTTCGCTTATCGTAATAGACACTGAGATCAGTTATCTCTATTGCCTTTTCGTTCCATTCTTTCATATAGACCGCTCTTTTTTGTTTATTTTGTGCTTCAAATATCTTTTTTCTCAGAAGTCAAGTCAACTCTCGGGATTGAAGCTATAAGCTTTCTTGTATACAGATTCTTAGGCCTTGTGAAAATATCATTAACGCTGCCGCTTTCAACAACGACACCCTTTTGCATAACAAGAACCCTGGAACAGATCTGTCTTACAAGGCTCAGATCATGGGATATGAAAATAATTGATGTACCCTCTTCCTTATTGATACTCTTAAGAAGGTCAACTATTTGTGCCTGAACAGTTACATCAAGCGCTGTTGTAGGCTCATCAGCAATTAAGATCTTGGGATGGCCTATCATAGCTGCAGCTATCATAACACGCTGTCTCATTCCACCTGAAAGCTCATGGGGATACATATCATAAACTCTTTCAGGTTCGTGAAGACCAACTTTGCCAAGCATGCTTATGGCCCTAAGTCGCCTTTCTTTTTTATCAATCTCAGGATGATGGATCCTAAGGCTTTCTTCAGTCTGCCAGCCAATCTTCTTAACAGGGTGAAGAGATGTCATAGGCTCCTGGAATATCATTGATATCTCATCACCCTGGAAAGTCCTGAGTTTACGACGATTACAGGTAAGAAGGTCTTCACCTTCAAACATGATACGTCCGCTTTTGTACATATCGTGTCTGCTAAGAAGGCCTGCTATAGCAAGCGCACTTAAACTCTTACCAGAGCCTGACTCGCCAACGATTCCGACTATCTCACCCTTAGACAGCTCAAGGTCAAAATCCTCAACTGCAGTCTGAGGCTGCTTATGATCATGAAATTCTATATGAAGATCGTTTACCGATAAAATAACTTCGAATTTCTCACTACCACACATAATTATCTCCAAAACATTGAACAAAGTTCATTAAGCTTTTTTCCTAAGTCCCTCACCTAAAAATGAGAAACCAAGCACCATCCAGACAATGGCAAATCCAGGTCCTAAAACGCAGATTGGATTTTTGACCATAAACTGCTGGGCACTTGAAAGCATATTGCCAAGACTGTCGTATGGAGGCTGGGAACCTATTCCAAGGTAGGAAAGACCTGCTTCTGCAAGGACAGCGTTGTTAAAGCCTATGAGAACAGATGACCAAAGTACGCCTGTAATATTGGGCATGATGTGTCTGAAGATGATCCTGAAGTCAGATGCTCCCTGAATTCTGGCATTCTCAACATAGTCCATGGTTCTGCATCTAAGAACTTCTGATCTGACTATTCTGGCAAAGCTAGGAATAAAGGCAATACCAAGAGCTACCATAACCACGATGTTGCCTGAATCAAACAAGCTGACAATTACAAGAGCCAGAAGTATTGAGGGAAAAGCAAGCATAGCATCTACTATGCGCATGAATACTTCATCAAGAAAACCTCCAAAATATCCTGTAATAGCACCAAGGATCGTTCCAAGCCCTGCACCTATGACCATAGTGCCACATGCAATGCCAAGAGTTATCCTGCTTCCATACATAACGCGGCTGAAAATATCTCTTCCCTTATTGTCTGTACCAAGTATGTGACGAAGTGATATTCCCTGGAGCTTCTCAGAAGCACTCATCTTGGTCGGATCATATGGCGTCCAAAAAATGCCTATCACAACAATAAGGAGCATTATGCCTGTGAGAATAAGGCCCCATAAAAGAAATGAATTTATTTTTTTGTCTTTAAACTTCTTAATCATTGATAGCTTCAATTCTAGGATCCACCAATCTGTAAATAATATCTACGATAAGGTTAACCACCATAACCAGGATCGCGATTCCCATAATAATAGCTTCTACAACAGGATAATCTCTGTTATTGATAGAGCTAAGGAGCATACGACCTATTCCGGGGATGTTAAATACCTGTTCTATAACGATAGAACCACTGACCATGTCAGCCAGTGCCATACCCATAAATGTAATAACAGGGATCATAGCATTCTTAAGAACGTGTCTGTACAAAACACCTCTTGTAGTATTGCCCCTACTATAAGCTGTTCTAGTGTAATCTTTGGAGATCTCTTCTATAACGCTTCCCCTAAGAAGCTTAACGCACATTGTGATCTTGGGGAGTGCAATAGCAATGGCAGGGAAAACAAGGTATCCAATAAAACCCCAGAAATCAATCTTATAAGATACAAAACCTCCTGGAACAAACAGCTGAAGCGTAAGACCAAACACAAGAGTAATGATAATACCTGAAAAGAAAGGAGGTATTGCCATTATTACCTGGTCAAGAACTACAACTATCTTGTCTATAACTCCGCCCTCATGCCTTGCAGTAAAGATTCCCAGAGGAATTGAGATCACAAACATAAGGAAAAAGGCCATTATCGCAAGCCATATTGTAATCGGGATCTTATCAAGAATGAGCGCTGAAACTGAGCCATATGAATAAGACTCACCAAGATCTCCCCTTATAAAATTCCATATCCATCTTAGATATCGAACATAAATAGGGTCATTAAGGCCCATCTCTTGTCTTAATAGCTGAAGCTGGCTTTCTGTAGCTTCCGTACCAAGAATCCTAGTCGCCGGATCTCCAGGTATTAAATTAAACGCAAGAAACACCAGAATCGATACAGCAATAAGCGTAAGTACCATCATACTGGCTTTCTTTAAAATGTATTTCATCCACATCTCCCCTGAACCTTATTAAGGTTCGGCGTTACAATCGCTCCATCAATTGTAATCTCACAATTATATTTTTTCAAAAAAAGGGTCCGACTTCCAAAAAGTCAGACCCTTTTACATGTCAGATTTTTCAGATTATTCCGCAAGCTTTATCTTGGCAATATCCTGTACGTAAAGCGGATAGAAAGTATAGCCTGTATACTTACTGTTAAGAGCCACGAAACTTGGAAGGTCCTGAATATAAACAGCAGCTGCTGTCTGTGAAAGAATCTTCTCGCACTCTTTATAATACTTTATCTGCTCTGCTTCATCAACTGTTGCCTGTGCTGTAGCAAATGCCTTGTCATAGTCAGCATTGGAATAATTGAACATGTTGTTGTGTGCATCTGATGTATAACGGTATAAAAGAGATGAAGCATTAAGAGTTGATGCATCAAAACCAACGATTGTAGCTTCGTAATCTTTATTGTTGTATACATCTTCAAGCCATGTATTCCATTCAATCTTCTTGATCTGAGCTGTAACTCCGATTGCTTCAAGCTGCTCGACAATTACCTCTGCTGTATCAATGTGAGGTGTATAGTTTGATGGAACCTTGATTGTAAATGTAAATCCGTCAGGATAGCCAGCCTGAGCAAGAAGCTCTTTGGCCTTATCTACATCCTGATTATAAGTGTCGTTAAGTGACTCGTCAAAATATTTGTCAAATGAAGGGAACATTGCTGATCCGATCTCTACTCCGGCACCACCTGATACGAAATCCATGATCTCCTGAGGATCAATTGCATAACAAAGAGCCTGACGTACAAGTTCGTTATCAAAAGGCTCAACTGCATTGTTCACATAAAGAGCCTGAACCAGGTTCATCTCACCTTCATAGATCTCAAAAGAGTCTGAAAGCTGGTCAGCCTGATCGCTTGTGATACGAGCGTACATATCAATAGATCCGCCCTCAAGGTCAGCTACGATGTTGTCCGGGTTAGCTTCAACCTTGAATACAACATTTTTGATATGTGCTGCATTATCAACATCCCAGTACTCATCAAACTTCTCAACTACAAGATTTTCCAAAGCTGTACGGGATACGAACTTGTAAGGACCTGTTCCGATAGGATTAGTCTCAGCATCTGTAGTATCTTTAGGCATGATCGCAACTGTGCAGTAGCTCAAAAACTCTGTATTAGGCTTACTTAAAGTTACCTTAACAGTGCTATCATCTACCTTTTCGATAGCATCTACAGTCTCAAATATTGAAGCTCCTGTATCCTTATAACGCTGAAGAGAAGCTACAACATCATCAGCAGTAACAGTTGCTCCATTATGGAAAAGAACATTTTCGCGAATTGTAAATGTATACTCAGTAGCATCCTCTGAAATCTTATATGAAGATGCAATCGCAGGGTTCATATTGCCCTTCTCATCAGGCTTAACAAGGCCTTCAAAAATATTGAACAATACTTCTCTTGTTCCTGCTGACTGTGCAATATGAGGATCAAGACTATCAAGATCCTGAGGAATACCAACGGTAAATACCTCATCTGAATCCTGGCTGGATGTCTGTGCAGCTGTTCCCTGCGCGGAAGAGCCTTCAGAAGCATCTTCCTTCTTCTTTCCACATCCTGTCAGCATAGTAGCTGTCATTGCCAGGGCACAAACAGCTGCAAGTCCTCTTCTTGCAACGTTTCCTGACCAAACTTTCTTTTTCATAATATTCTCCTTTTAGAAAAAAATGTTCAAGAATCTTTACCAGATCCCTCAACTTCTTTATTCATTACATCCTTAAGTTCATCCATGAATGTATTGATATCCTTGAATTCACGGTAAACGGATGCAAATCTGACATAAGCAACAGGCTCAAGATCCTTCATCTTGTTCATAACAAGCTCACCTATCTCACGGCTTGCGATCTCGCGCTTCTCCATGTTGAAGATCTCAGCTTCAACACTGTCAACAAGCTTAGTTATCTGTTCTGCACTAACAGGTCTCTTATGACAAGCCCTTAAGATACCAGCTTCGATCTTGGATCTGTCATAAGGCTCTCTATTATTATCTTTCTTAATGATTATTATAGGAATCGTTTCAACTTTTTCATAGGTCGTAAAACGCTTACCGCAGGAGTCACAAATACGTCTTCGTCTTATTGATGTATTATCATCTGCCGGACGAGAATCAATTACTCTTGTTTCGTCTTTACCACAGAACGGGCATTTCATAGCGGTGTCCTCCCTTTGATGCATTAGTTTTTAAAAAACGCTTCAGATGCAGGCACCTGAAGCGTTTAAATTTCTTACGCAGTTAGCGGCTTTGCGCTTCCTGCAACATCTGTACAGTAGAATGTATTTACTTTTTCTGTAAAAACTCAGGAATCTTAAGAGACTTAGGCTCTACAGTAGATCTTACGCTGCTATCGCTGCGGAAGAATGATCTTGTTGTAGGCTGTGGCTCTGCCTCTGCTGCAGGCTCTAATGTTGCAACCGGTGCCTGCTGAGCAGCGGGCTGTGGTGCAGACTGAGACTGCATAGCCTGTGTCATAGTCTGAGGATTTACAAATGGTCTAGGCTGCGGTATAGATGTTGTCGGAACAGGTCTGACAAATGGCTGTGAAGGCTGTGGTCTAGGACCAGCACTTACGCCTGCCATCTGTGGTGCACCCTGAGTTACAGGCTGTCTGGCAGGAGCAGCAGATGTGTTCTTAGCTATATTCATAGCATTTGCACGATCTTCAATTCCTGTAGCGATAACTGTAATGTTACATGTATCAGACTGAGACTGATCATATACAGCGCCAAATATGATATTGGCTCTCTCGCCGGCAAGTTCCTGTACGTAGCTTGCAGCATCAGATGCATCAGCAAGACCGATATCACCGGATACGTTGATGATAACATCAGAAGCACCGGAAATAGTAGTATCAAGAAGAGGACTTTCAACAGCGAGCTTAACTGCATCTGCAGCCTTGTGATCGCCGGTTCCAGTTCCGATACCGATATGCGCGATTCCCTTACCCTT
>CAMVNV010000108.1 GCA_947168935.1 uncultured Butyrivibrio sp.
CTTGATGTTACCCATTACGATAGCTGTTGTATCAAGAACAACAGGACCGTGAACATCGATGTCACCCTTTACAGCACCTGCGATAACTGCGCTTGTTGCAAAAAGGTTACCGATGATTACAGAGCTCTGTCCGATCTTTACACTACCATTAGAATGGATATCTCCATTTATTCTTGCTGCCTCAGCATAAATCTCTGCAGCATTTGAATTACCTTCTATCTCACCTGTTACATTAAGTTTTCCATATGCAGTTACATTACCAATAACTTTTCCGATAAGATCGAGTGATCCTGTTGTCTGAATATCACCATTTACGACCATACCCTCGGTGATCGATGCAGTTTCATCTGTTGCTACGCGTTCTGTGTCCATCATGATATATCCCCCGTCTTCGTTAATATTGTCAGAAACGGAATAGTCATCCGCACTCTGCTCTACGTTATCAAGTTCAGATATTTCTACTTCTGGCTCTGCGTGATCTTCAAATGGAACCTCTTCTTCAGGCTCTTTTGGCTCAAAAGAAGGTTCAGAAGGGAAAACGCTAGGTATTACAAAATCATCATTAACCGGTTCTTCCAAAGTATCCTTCTCTTCGAAGATATCTTCCTCCTTTTCTTCTGCCACAGGTTCCTCTTTTGGCTCTGGCTCACTTGAAGCTGTACTGATCGGATCAGAAGGAAATGTTATTGCATCAAAGTCAGGCTCATTATAAGTTTCCGGTTCTTCAGCCTTTTCTGGCTCTGATGAATAATCCTTTGCCGGTACTTCTTCAGGTTCATCTTCAGGTTCCTTGGTTTCTGCTGCAACACTCTCTTCCGGCTCAGGAATGTCTTCGACCTGAATCTTATCCAGGTGACTTAGCATGCTGTCAAGATCCACTTCCTCGACCCCTGCGTTATCCTGCCCGGCATTCTTCTCTGCAGCCGCTTTTTCCTCAGGATCAATTTCGTCCACAGCATTCGAAAGATCCTTTTTCAGCTCTGAGAAAAATCCCATATCTTTATCCTCCGTTCTATTGATTCTTACTATGTTGAACCGGCACTGTGTCCTCTGTGACCGGTACAATCACCGTGTTTGGAAGGCTCTGGATATACTCAATTATCTCAGGAAGAGCCTCTACCGTTTCCTCCTTATCAGCAGCATCGTGAAGGAGGATCATACAATTCTCATGTTCCGTAATATTGGCTGTAACATTAGAAACAATAATGCTTGAAGCTATATTGTCTCCGCCATATACATTCCAGTCAAAATAAGTAATATTGTTCCGATCAAGATATCCTATAAGATCGGACATTGGTACCTGACTTGCTGTGTTGGAACTGCCTCCGGGGAATCTGTAATAGGTAGTCCATACTCCTGTAACATCAAATATATAATTCTGTATCTTGTGAAGGTCTGTCTGAAAACTGTCTAAGGACTCATATAATATCTTGTAATCGTGACTGTAGGAATGCATACCAATTGTATGACCCTCGTCAACGATTCTTTTATACATATCATCATATCCTGACTTCCCGCACACAAAGAACGTGGCCTTGACATTATAAGAAGCCAGAATGTCTAAAATTTCTGCTGTATGAGGACTTGGGCCATCATCAAATGTAAGATATACATATCTGATGCCATTACCAAGGCCGGGCGATTGTTTTGAAACAACCGTTACAGCTTCTGCGTTACCTGCAAGCGGAATAATATCATCCTGCACATCCTGTAACGCTTCTAGACTATCCTTATACTCATTAAACTCATCCTGAATAACTAATAATCTTTCGTTTATTTTGTCGTATTCGTTTTTGAGTATAACGCATTGAACTGAAAAGAAAATAATTGTAACTACAAGAAATACTGCTACAACTGCTTTTGTAAGAAAGCCTTTATCCATAAAATCTATGGAGGCTATTCTATCTCTTAATGAACGATATTCAACCCATTCTCCGGATGCATTCTCAACTTTAAGGTCATCCAGATTAATATCTTTTAAATAGTTTGTACTTGTTTTGGAATCTGAGTTATATAGTGTCTGATCTTCGTTACAAACAACTTCTTCATTACTAACATTTTCTTCGCCGCCGTCAGTATCAGCGGCCTTAGCTTGTACAACAGGAGTTATTGCTTCCTCTGTACTACTTTCATTATCAGTATTATCAGTATTAATCTTATTAGTATCTGTATTATCAGCTACTATTTCAGTAGTATTACCAATTGTATTGTCAGCGACACCATCAGCGTTACTGCTATCAATACCACTACCTGTATCAGGCAATACTTTTGGTATATCTGATTTAGTTTTATGAAGGGAATCATCCGAAAATCTAAATGGGCGAGTTTTAGTATCAGACAGTCTGACATGTGTTATGACCTTGTCAAGATCGTCACCCTTAATACCCTGGGTGCCACTAACAGGTCTCTGCCAGCTCCCTTTTCTCTCATCTCTTAGATTGTTCCGCCCCCTGCGGACAAACACTCTAGATGACATAAGGCTCTCCCCCCATCCAAGTACTTCTTTAGTATACCATAGTTTTGTCATAACAAAAAGAAAATCCGCAACAAAAAATATTTTTTATTACGGATTTTCATTTATTCATGTTAAAGAAGCCTAAAAGCAAGGCATATATTCAATTGCTATACTTTAGTAGAAAAACATCCATGTATTTCTAAATACTAACAATAAACATTAAAGAGAATTCTCTGCAACGTACTCTTCAAATGTAATTCCACGGGACATGATCTCTGTAGCAGCTTCAACGCCTACATATCTGAAATGCCATGGCTCATAGATAACGCCGGTAACATTCTCCTTGTCCTTAGGGTATCTTAAGATAAAGCCATACTCTGCGCAGTGCTGATACAGCCACTTATATCCTGCAGTGTTCTCCTGGTTCTCTGTAAGTGATACATAAGAAGCATCTGTGATATCCATGCAAAGTCCTGTCTGGTGCTCACTCTGTCCCGGAGGATTAACAACAGTTGCTGCAAGCTTCTCACTTTCTTCCTGGCTATATCCAAGGCCTTTATAATAGTTAACCTTTCTATTATAAAGATATGTCTGTCTTGAAGCGCTTCTATAACCTGATGCAAGAAACAGGTTTACGCCCTGTGCTTTAGCATCAGCGATCATCTGCTGAACGATAGGAGTTACATCCTTGTGCATGTACTCGCCATTAGCACAAAGAGTTACTTCAGGAGCATAAGATGTGCTGATAGGATTTTCGTGGTTTACAAGAACAAGGTTCCAGGCTGAAAGATCAACATTCTTTACGGTAGAAGCTCCAAGGCTTTCAAAGCTTACAAGGCTCTTACCGGGGATAAGGTGATCTGCTATACGTCCTTCTCCCATACCTACAAGGATGTAATGCTGAACGTATGCAGGTATATTATTTCCATACACTGCCTGAAGATCTGCGTAGTTGGACATGTAGATCTGTACGTTAAAAGATGCTGATGGCTGTCTTCCTTCAAGCATACCGCTTGTTACGTAGTGCTGGTACAGAGCTTCTGCATCACTTCCAACTGCAGCTGCTACATCCGGATAAGCTGCAGCATAAAACGTTGCATCAAATACTGCATGGTAATCAAAAGCTGCTGCCTGAGCCTCAATAGCTGCAAGTGTCCCCGCAGCAGACATTGGAACTGTTGCAGCAAAAATAGCAGTGCCTACAATGGCCACTGCCATCTGAATAAGTTTTTTTCTCTTCAAAATAACACCTCTTTCTATATCAAAGCATCTCAAATCTGTTACGTCCATTATCTTTGGCCTGTTTGAGAGCTCTATCTGCTTTTTCAAATAATTCATCACAGGAAAGTCCCTGAGTTATAAGTGTAGCTCCAAATGAAGCTGTAACATCCGGAACATCTGCAAATTCTTCAGCGTCAATCTTCTCGCGGATTCTCTCAATTACGCTTGCAGTAGTATCAGCATCCACGTCGCGAAGAAGGATCATGAATTTCTCACTCTCCCATCTTCCGATAACATCGCTGTCACGAAGAATTCCTTTAACAATATCAGCAGTTTTACGAATAACATAATCACCTGCATCATGTCCAAGGCTGATATTGATCTGCTCAAGCTTATCAATATCCAAAAGGGCGATAGCAGAGTTAAGCACACCGGATTCCTCGACTAATTTCTGGAATACTCTTTCAATCTCTGTTCTTGTGTACACTCCGCTAAGAGGATCCTGCTGGGCTTCAGAAACGTACTCAAATCTTTCGCTATCAATGTCTGTAACTTCAGAATTCTCAAGGATCATCATTGAAAGAGTTGGCTTATCACTGTTATCATCCTCTCTCAAAGGCTTTGTAGTCACAAAAACAGTATCCACTGCTACATCAGGATAATTCTTGACAAGAAAATCCGAAAGCCTTGCCAGCGCTTCTTTATGGGTTCCATCTGAAAAGAGCTGCAGCACTACACAGGTTGCCGTTTCAAGCATATCCTGACCATAAATATCATCTATGATCTTCTCTACAGCATTTTCAGTAAATAAGGAATAAATATAGTGTCTCATGATATATCACCATCTCCCTATGCGTGTACTGCCCTATCTATCTGTACCCTGGGTCAGTTCACTAAACATAGCACCCATTTTACACCTTGCCATTTCGTTTCTCAAGCCAAACAATAAATAGTTCCCTATATGTAAAATCTATAATTGCTGCAAACGGTATTGCCAGTAGCACTCCGACGATTCCAAATATTCTTCCAAATACAATAATAGATATCAGTATCCATACTGAAGAAATACCCAGTGTATTTCCAAAAAGCTTAGGCTTAATTACATATCCATCAAGTGTCTGAAGGATGATGGTAAATACAAGGAACCAAAAAGCATGCCATGGATTCACCAGAACGAGTATGAATGCGCCAATGACAGCTCCTACAATAGGTCCAAAGGTTGGTGCAAGGTTAGTTACACCAACTACAAGTGATATAAGGACTGAATATGACATTGAGGTGCAGCTCATAAAAATAAAGTTAGCAAAGCCTACAATGATTGCATCCAGAATATCTCCGCCAATATATCTTAAAAGGATGATATTGCATCGGCTCCAGAAATCTGCCCAGCTCTTGTACTGTTTATCAGAAAGAATAAGGCTAAGGAGTTTTGCACCGCCTCCAACCATATTTTCCTTATCACTCAAAAAGTAAACTGCAAGTATAAAAGCAATAACTGTACTTATAATAGAAGATCCAATATTAACAGATGTACTTACAATACTATCAATATTGTCCGGTATATTCTCGGTAAATGAGGTCAGCATGCTGGTGCCCATATCGGTAAAAGTATGAATGTTGATCTTGAGCTCATCAGCTGATGTTCCAACCTTGGCAAGAATATTCTGAAGAGTTGCAACATAAACATCCAAATTATCAATAATAGTAGTAATACTTTCAGCAATCTGCGGTATAAGTGCAATAAGTAAAATAGCTATCGCCAATATAAAAGTTACAAAGGTCAAAAAAACAGAAAAGCCTCTTTTTATAATTCGGTTTTTAACCCACCTGAAAAGGGTCTTTTCATAAAAAACCATTAATGGATTAAGTAAATATGCTATTATCGCACCGCCAATAACGGGTGTGATAAAGCTGTAAATCTGTTTGATTGCCCCCCAAACATTCCCAATATTAGAAATGATCACATAAAACAAGATACCTATGCATAAAGCTACGGAATATGCTACCCAGTTCTGTTTAAGCCATTCCTTATCAAATTTCATAAACAAGTCCTCCTGCACATTAATCGTAACAACGAAACATTGTGCAGTCAACGACACAAATATTAAAAAAATCTTATATTCTCGCGAAAAAACACCTCTATATACCGATCAGAATATTAATATTTTTATATTTATTAAATACACTATCTATATTTCGGCTACTTTGGCAAAAAGAAACAGTCGAAGAAGCCTCCGACTGTTTCTTTTAAATATTTTTGAATTGCATGGACGCATTTCTATGTACACTGATTACAGGACGTAATCAGTACTTGTTCAGAAATGCATGGATGCATTTCTAAGTACACTGATTACAGGACGTAATCAGTACATGTTTAGAAATGCATGGATGCATTTCTATGTACATTTATCTCTTTACACGAGCTCCTGCGCCGCCCATGATGCCTTCAACTTCATCCTTGGATGCCATGGATGTATCGCCAGGTGTTGTCATAGCAAGTGCGCCGTGTGCTGCACCGTAGTTAACAGCCATCTCTGGATCCTCTGTTGTCATAAGACCATATACAAGACCTGATGCGAATGAGTCACCGCCGCCTACACGGTCCATGATCTCAAGACCAGGATACTCTTTGGACATGAAGATCTCTCCGCCTGCCCAGCACATAGCCTTCCAGTCGTTAACTGTAGCTGTCTTAACTGTACGAAGTGTTGTAGCAACAACCTTGAAGTTAGGATATGTCTTAGCAGCTTCATTGATCATCTTCTTGTAGCCGTCGATGTTAAGGCTCTTAAGGTTCTCGTCGTTACCTTCGATCTTGAAACCAAGACATGCTGTGAAGTCTTCTTCGTTACCGATCATAACGTCAACGTACTTAGCGATCTCCTTGTTAACTTCCTGAGCCTTCTCAAGACCACCGATAGCGCTCCACATGGAAGGACGATAGTTAAGATCGTAAGATACGATAGTGCCATACTTCTTAGCTGTCTTGATAGCTTCGATTACTGTCTGGCATGACTGCTCTGAAAGTGCTGCATAGATACCGCCAGTGTGAAGCCATCTTACGCCAAGTGTTCCAAAGATATAATCAAAGTCGAAATCTTCAGGCTTAGCCTGTGAGATTGCTGTATTAGCACGGTCTGAGCATCCAACTGCTCCGCGGATACCGAATCCTCTTTCTGTGAAGTTGATTCCGTTTCTGCAAAGACGTCCGATACCGTCTGTCTTCTTCCAATTGATAAGGGATGTATCAACACCACCCTGCTCGATGAAGTCCTTCATGAGCTTACCAACTTCATTATCAGCAAAAGATGTGATAACTGCTGTATTCATACCGAAGCACTTGTGGAGACCTCTGATTACGTTGTACTCTCCACCGCCTTCCCATGCACGGAAAGAACGTGCTGTACGGATTCTTCCTTCGCCCGGATCAAGACGAAGCATGATCTCACCAAGTGATACTGCATCAAACTTGCACTCTTCGGCAGGTCTTAAATTCATATTAACTTTCATTGCCAATTTTCTCCTTACATTTCTAATCAATTACCCAGACCTGTTTATCAGGTCTAGAGATAGGATTACCTTGTGTAATCCTATCGCATTTATCCACGAATTTCTTTAACGATAGCTGCTGCCTCAGCAACCATATCCTTGATCTTATCGAACTCGCCGTTCTTGATCATGTCCTTCTTAACCATCCAGCTTCCGCCGCATGCAAGGATCTTATCAAATGCAAGATACTCTCTTACGTTCTCTGCGCTGATTCCGCCTGTAGGCATGAACTTGAGCATTGTATAGGGTGCAGAGACTGCTTTGATCATCTTAAGACCACCAGCAGGCTCTGCAGGGAAGAACTTAACTACATCGAGACCAAGCTCAAGTGCCTGCTCCATCTCAGTTGGTGTCTGAGTTCCAGGAGTAACAGGTATATTTTTTTCAATACAGTACTTAACAACCTTAGGATTAAGTCCAGGGCTTACGATAAACTTAGCGCCGGCTGCAACAGCACGGTCAACCTGCTCTGTTGTGAGGACTGTTCCTGCACCAACGAGCATTTCAGGGAACTTCTCAGACATGATACGGATAGATTCCTCAGCTGCATCTGTACGGAATGTAACTTCAGCTGCCGGAAGGCCGCCTTCCATAAGAGCTTTACCAAGTGCCTCTGCGTCCTTAGCATCATCAAGGACTACAACAGGGATAATTCCGATTTTCTGGAACTGTTCAAGTACTGCGTTCATAATTATTCTCCTTATAAAAAACTTATCTTGAATGAATCTTGTTTCATAATGTAGTTTCACATTATGAAACTTATTTTCACATAATGGTTTTGATACATTTATTATAGTATCTCGAAAGTTTATGTCAATAACTTACCTGGGGGTAATTTTAACTGAATTTTGTAATCACTTTCATACAATAATCACAAAACTGGTCTGATAGCTTCCAGAATCTCGTTTCTGGTCTTGATCATATAGTCCGCAAGCTTCAAAAGCCTGCTATCATCCATTCTTGATGCAGGCGCAGATATACTAAGGGCGTATTCAGCAGGCTTGCCGGGTGCTGAAAGATCTGCAGCAACACATCTTACTCCAAGCTGATTTTCTTCATCATCAATGGCATAGCCCTCTTCTCTTACTCTCGCAAGAGTATCCTCAAAATCAAGATAATCAGTGATGGTATTTGGGGTAAGTTTTTTGATATCGCTTTCCTTCCACATACGTCTTACTTCATCTGATGAAAAGGTTGCTGCCATGGCTTTACCGACTCCAGAGCAGTAAAGAGGGATGCGGCTTCCTATGTGGGATACCATCTGAATAGTATTAGTGCGGGATTCCACCTTGTCGATATATATAGCTTCATTGCCATCTCTTTTTACAAAATGGACTGTCTCTCCTGTTAGCTCCATAAGTCCCTTGAGGTATGGGCGAACAAGGCCAATGATATCAAAACGGCTCATAACCTTGCCTGAGAGCTCCACTATCTTCATAGTAAGAACGTACTTGCCGTCTTCTGTCTGTCTTACATACCCCATATACTGCAGGGATGTAAGTATTCTGTGGGCAGTACTTTTATTAAGTTCAAGTGCAGTCGCGATCTCCATAAGTCCTGAAGATTCTCTTTCTGCAAGGAACTCCACAACGCCGAACAGTCTGTCGGCTACCTGAATTGGATTCTTTTCTTCCATACGAAACATTCCTTCCCATCAAAATAAGTGCAGTAAAAAAATGTAAATGCTTCCATACACTTTTTTACCACACTTTAGATTTTTTCACAATCTGGAATTTTATTCCGCATTATAAAACCATAACTTGTATTCAAGAAGTTATCTTCTGTGACCAACTACGTCATAGTATTTCTTCTTCTCTTCATACATCAGCTCATCAGCCTTCTTTAGAAGATCATTAAGCTCAAGGCAACTATCCGCCCATACATAACCTAGTGAAAAGAACATGTTGACACCTGCATTAGCTACGATCTTCTCTTCATTTTCAAGCTGCCTTGCTATCTTTTTAAGGTGGGCAATCTTTTCATCAAACTCATCCTGACTGATACCGGCCACAATGACTACGAATTCATCTCCGCCGATCCTGAACACGTCTCTTCTAAGAAATACTCTTGAGAGCATGGACGCGATCTTGATGATCCTTGCATCTCCCGCGTCGTGACCCAGCTCGTCATTGATCATCTTAAGGCCGTTAACATCAGCATAGGCGATACCTACACAGTCTTCCACTCCTTCAAGCTCGCATACACGCAGGTTGAAGGCGTTTCTGTTATTAACATTAGTCAGCTGGTCATGGATTCCCATGAAGGTCAGCTTTTCAACAAGGCGTCTTGAATGAATCTCTGAGAAAAAAGTAATCGCAGTGGTTTCCACAAGATACTTGATGGTGCTGATATTCTTTTCCCTGAAATTATCAATGATAAGGTATCCCACTATGCTGTTATCAACATAGTAAGGAACCATGATGGTAGATCTGATGCCCTTTGAGCGCAGAACCTTGTATACGGATGCGCTCTTATCCTGGACATTGTCTATATCTTCTACTATAAATATGTGATTATCCTTGATCCAGGGTTCAATATACTGGATTCTCTCCATGACAACTTCAGGTGCGTATTCTTCTTCGTCAAAGTACTCATCCTTTTGCCATTCGTACCTAATAAGAGGCTGACCATGGAAAAATTCAAGGATATAGGTCTTTTCACATTTAAGGCAGTCTCCAAGAAATCTTAATGCTCTGTGGACATTAATATCGAAGTCATCCTCTGCGGAATGGATCATCTTGGATATCTTAACAATGACCCTATCTGCTTCTGAAAGATTTTCCTTGTCTATGAAATCACTATCAAGGGTGAAGGAATCAAACACGGTCATGGCGCAGTAACCGTCCTGAATAGACGGAAAGGTCATAAAATCAAACCAAAGTCCGCTGTTTTTAACCTTTTCAAAGAAAATAGACTTTTCCTTACGATAAGCAGCCTTGCAAAGATTTAAATAAACGTTCCTGCTAAGGCTCCCCATGATCTCTCTGTAGGAGTTTCCTTTTATATCTGTATTTTCATTTCCTGTCATGGATAAAAAGGCAGAATTGGCGTAGATAAAGAAAGCCTCGCCATTGTCGTCATCAGCTTCGATGACCTTCATGATGGCGTAGCCAAAAGGCATATCATCATACATATTAAAAGAATACTTATGATACAGTTCCTGTACCAGTCTTGATGACAGTCTCAGATTTTCATCTAATTCAGACACTGCTCTTTCCTTTCGAATCGAGACATTATTGCATTTTTTTATATACATTCTTATATATTATCGGCTAGGGCCAAAAAGAAGTAAATAAAAACAAAATTTTTTTCAAAAAAGTGTGACGTAATTAAATCCGCCTCCGTCTATATAGGTGTAAGGAGTTAAAAAAGCTCTCCAAAACGGGAGTTATAAAAAGAAATTCAAATAAAAAACATTTTAAGACGGAGGATAATTATGAAAAGATCATTAGCAAAAACCCTATCACTTGTAACTTGTGCAACAATCCTTGCAGGATGCGGTTCCTCATATGGAACAACCGGAGAAGCAGATGGTGCAAGATCAGAAACCGCTTCTCAGAATTCTCAATACCAGATAAACTCAGCCCCTCTTACACCTATAGAAGGTGATGATAGTTCAGGAGCAAAAAATGAATGCGCTACAGAAGCTGATTACGACTCCATGGGAGCCTCAGAATGTGAATATGATTGTGATGATTATTACGAAGAGCCGATGAATACTGAAGAATATACTGTAGAAGAAGAGAACGCTTTTACACAGGTTGCAGAAAATCCCCTTTCAACCTTCGGAGCAGACGTTGATACAGCATCCTACACAAACTTCAGAAGAATGGTCAACAGTGGATACACACTCGATTCCATCCCTGACGGTTCCATCAGGGTTGAAGAGATGCTCAATTACTTCGACTACGACGATCTTAATACAGTTGCTGTAAACCTCACACCAGAGCAGGAGCAGGCTTTCAGCGTAACCTACGAAACAGGCATCTGCCCATGGAATACAGATAACGGCCTTCTTGTTATGAATATCACAGCCAATCAGACCAAGGTAGAGAGCAAGGGTACAAACTTCGTATTCCTGATAGATACATCAGGCTCCATGTCTTATCCTGAAGAGGAAAAAATAGGTCTTGTAAAGTCATCCTTTGAAGCCTTCCTTGAAACTCTTTCAGAAGGTGACACAGTTTCAGTTGTAACCTACTCCGGCACATCTGAAACTCTTATAGAAGGTTCAGCCGACAAAGGCAAGATCAAAGAAGCACTTTCAGATGCTTATAACAGCTGCGTATCAACAGGCGGCGGAACTAACGGCTCAGGCGGAATCACAGCAGCTTATGAAATTGCCAACAAGTACTTCATAGAAGGCGGCCACAACCGTGTAATCATCGCATCTGACGGCGATATGAATCTTGGACTTACATCAGCTACAGAGCTTACAGATCTTATCACTGAGGAAAAAGAGTCAGGCGTATACCTTACAGTTCTTGGATTTGGTACAGGTAACTATTCAGATACAAACATGGAAGCTATCGCAGATGCAGGTAACGGTAACTACTTCTACATCGACTGCCTCGATGAAGCTAAGAGAGTTCTGTGCGATAAGCTTGCAGAAACAACTGTCACAGTAGCTAAAGACGTTAAGTTCCAGGTTGAGTTCAACCCTAATAAGATCAGCGAATACAGACTTGTTGGATATGAAAACAGAACAATGGCAGCTCAGGATTTCGAAGATGATACTAAGGACGGCGGCGAAGTTGGCGCAGGCCAGGATGTAACAGTTGTATACGAACTTGTATTTGCTAACGGCGAAGGCGCATCTTCAAATCTTAGATACCAGAACGGCACACAGACAACAGATGCAGCAGATTCAGATGAACTTCTTGCTCTTTCCATCCGCTACAAAAAGCCTGAAGGCAAGAATTCAAGCAATGAAAAGTCAGTAGAACTCAGCTTTGCAGTAAGTCCATCTGCAGGCGACAACACAGCATCCTTCACCTTTGCAGCTGCTGTAGTTGAAAGCTCACTTATCATCTCAAGAAGCTCAAATGCAGAAAATGCAAACCTCGAAAAAGCAACAGCAAGAGCAGGATCATCAGCAGGAACTGATCCTTATAAGAAAGAGTTTGTAGAACTTCTTTATAAGCTTCAGTAAGGTACAGATTATAGGTTTTGCCTGTGCCTGGATATTATATATGATTTTAGAATCATGAATGTGTTATAAATCCAGGCACTTTAAATGGACTTTTATATTCTAGGGGTCCGAAACTCGCTTCGCTCAGACAGGCGGACCCCAAAACAGAATATAAAAGTCCATTTTAAGTACTCTGGATTTTAATAACACATTCATAAGATTCTAAAATCATATATAATATCCAGGCACCTGTAAAATTCAATGTTATAGGTGTTTTTTGATGTGCAAAGTCAGCGTGGATATATATTATTACGTTTTAACGAATTCCAGGTGTGCTTTTAAGTTTTCTCTTAGATGAGAAGAAATAGTAAATAATGAACATGATGGATGTTACTGTCCACGTGATGGGATATGAGTAAACAACTGTAGTAATGTCATTCCTGAGGGGAAGGGCAAATGCAATCCATACTACTCTAAGAAGGCATACTCCAATGAGGGTCATGAAAGTTGGTATAATAGCTTCTCCCATGCCTCTTAGTGCTCCGGAACACATCTCGATACTTATATAAAGGATGTAATATGGCACCATCGCGCACATCATGACATCGCCAAAGTGGAGAACGCCCTCTTCTGTTGTGAAAAGAGATAGAAGTGGGATTCTAAAGAAG
>CAMVNV010000109.1 GCA_947168935.1 uncultured Butyrivibrio sp.
AGCTTCTTTTTCGAGTTTCTTTGCTTCTTCCTTCTTCTCTTCTTTCTTCTTTTCTGCTGCCTCTTTGGTCTCTTCCTCGCGTTCTTTCTGCTCTTCGTCCATATGCTCAAGAGCTTCCTGTGTGAGAAGAGCTATAGCTTCACCATTTGCTTCATCCATGATATCTTCTGCGGCATCCTGAGCTTTCAGCATATCCTGAGACTTTAAGCGTTCTCTCTTCATATCTGAAAAGCCCTGGACATTGCCCATTTGCATTGCTTTGGCTCTGTCTATATCGAGGGAGTTTTGTTGATTCTTTGCAACATATGAAAGTGCCTGTTGTTGATACTCAGAAAGTCCATTTAGCTCTTCTTCAGATAATCCATCGTTAGAATTATTCATTTTAAACGCAAGCTTTGAAAGTTCTTTGTTCTCTTCACTATTCGGGTCAATGCCATACTTCTCCTGCAACTCTTTAAGCTTAGCATCGTTTTCTTTCGTATCTGCAGTCTTTTCAGTAATCTCACTCTGAAGACGTTTTATCTCATCTTTGATTGACTGCATCTGAGCATCCAGCTTTTTCTCTCCATCAAAGGCACCTGATACAACTTTAAGAGCTTGCTTTCTGGCAAGTCCCTTTCGCTCTTCCACAAGGCTATTGCCTTTTAGATTTGCTGCAGAAATGGAAAGATTTCCACTCTTAGACCCTCTTTTATGTGGCGCCTTACCCACACCTTGAGCATTATTCTGATCTATGAAAGGATTAATCTGAACATCCGTGTTCTTTTGTATCTTCATAAAACACCTCCACTTATACTGATCAGTTCCCAACAACAAACTTTCTAATCTAAAAATACTGTCTTCTAAGTGATCAGATCATAATCATGGCTTTCAATTTATTTCGGTATAGACTACATATTCTTCAAGCTCTCAAATCAAATTTATCACTACGCTCATTCTTTGGACTTATAATAATCCTCAAACAGCTTATTAGCCGCATTTATAGTCTCCTTGCATATGGAAGGAAGCTCCTTGCCCCAGGTCTTAGTTGCCTGCTTGAAGCCCTTCTCCATAGCTTTTTGCATCTCTTTCATCTTGTCTACATTGTCTCCGGCAAGAGCTGAAGCAAAATCAAAGAGTCTCTGTGATGTCTGCTTAACTCCATAATATCCGTCTTCTGAAATATCCTTTTGTGCCTGAGCTCTTGTAGCAGCATCAACCTTAACATTACCGCTTGAAAGCTGCTGCCATATATTATCACCTGTAGCCTTGCCATAAGCACCCGCTTGGCCCTGCAGCGTCTTTTGAACTATCGACATCAGCTGATTTCTTCGCTGCTCCTCTGCTGCCTTAAGCTGCTCAACAATAGCCGCTCTGTCAGTTGAAGATTTCTTATAGATGGGAGTTTCCTCTTCCTTACTGTTCTCATCTTTGGCTGTCTTTTCATAAGTAACACCACTTTGAACTACGCCTGACTCTTTACCCGTATCCTTTTCATCATCCTTAGAAGTCTTTAGATAAGTATTATTGTTAACTGCAAAATTATAATTTCCATAATTGTTATTGATTGCGATACTCATATGCATACCTCCATTTATAACTTGTGAATCCTTTCATTAACATTTGTTAATTGTTTGAATATAAAATTTATACCTCCACATCAAACGATCCGCCCACTTCCACAGATGTATTCTGCTGAACGGTCTCGGCTACCGGAATATCAGCTCCGCCAAGACTCAATATAACGCCACTGTCAAAAATACCTGCCATGGAAGATTTACCTACACTTTCTTTTTCCGACTGAAGCCTGTCAAACAAAGCCTTCAAATACTTAAGATCAGCCTTTAAAATATCCCTCGCTTCATCCGATCTGTGCTTCACCTTAAGCTGCTCAAGATCTTCAGATGTCATAGTTCCTGAAAGGGCTTCTGCCATCTCATCAAGACCTTCGTCAAACTCAGCTGCCTCTTCTGCCATCTCCATCATGTCATCCATAGACATTTGAAGCTTCTCCATCAAGGCTTCAAACTCTTCCTGTTCAAGTTCCCTGATTTCTTCATCTTCAGCTATTTCTTCTATAGGGTCTTCTTCTAATGATTCAAAGCTCATCTCCTCTTCATTTTCAATGCCACGTTCAGCCTGCTCTTCCATCTTCAGATTCTTCTTTTTCTTTTCACAGGCACGCTGGACCATCTGAGCATGAAGTATTGCCCTTAGGATCTCTTCTTCATCATAGTCACCATTTTTCAGTTGCTTTTGTAAAAGCCCTATCTTTGACCTGATACTCCTTGATACCTGCGCTGCCTTATTGGATGTTTTAGCATTAAGCACCTGAGAAGAAACCTGCTTGAAACTATATAACGCCGATTTCTTTTTCTTACCTGTCTGCTTTGTAGGCCTTGAAATTCCTATAGTCCCAACATGATTGCCATAGACATCATAGAGCTTCTTCGTGTACTTTGTCGTACTTCCGTTTACGCTTACTTCCCACCCGTACACATAAACCACCTCCTTGTAGCTTTGCGCCCGCTTCATTTACAACCACATGATTATCCTGTTCAATATATCTATTTCATTGTGATTAGGAATCACAATAGTGCCATCATGAATGTCCGAGGCCTTAATTTCTCCATAACCGCTGCCGCCGCCCATTCCCGGAATCTTATAATAGCCTCCGACACTGATATAAAACCATTCACTACCATTCCTTGCTTCCGGATAATAGTCAAGCAGCACTTCACCATTAATATAGATGTAGTCATCATCAAATCTTATGACAATCTTCCTGTCAATATCCGTGTATATTTTGTCCACGTTCCCTGTATAGCAGATGGAGCTAACCATACCAATATCATTACTCCTGGCAAAAGAAACTTCTTTTATAACAACTATTGATGCAAGCACTGCTATCAGTGTAACGATCGCTCCGCCTATTACAATTCCTGTTTTATATGCCCTTCGCTTAAGTATATTTTCAAGTCTTCTTTTCAACACTATATAACTATCTTCTATGGCAAAAGACATTTCGCTTTCATATACGTTTTTCTTTATAAATGACACATCTTTGGCACATTTTAGAATTGCGTATGCGTAGCTGAATTCATCAAAACCGTTTCTTTGTATAGTTACACTATCGCATATGTTCTCAAGATCTCTTTTAAAATATCTAACGCATATATGCAGAAAAACATTAGGCCAAAACAAAACTCTCAAGATCTCATAACCAAGAAGCATCCAAAGGTGTCCCAACAATATATGTGTCTCTTCATGCCTTATCACAACTTCAGCTTCGCTCTTTGACATACCTTCCGGAATCACAATTACAGGTTTAAAACATCCTGTACAAAACGAAGCAATTTTCCCATGATATATCATGATCTTATATTTGGAATCATAATCTTTAGATTCCTCAAGCCCACTGACAAATCTTTTGAGTTTTAATCTACTAACTAAGAACCAAATACCAGTAACAATAATGCCTCCTAAATAAATACCAAAGATCCACCTATGCATATAGCCAGCAACATACCACCAGTAAAAAACTTTCACTCCTACCCTTGACCTAAAATAAAAATGCAGCTTTCCGCAAAAAATCACAGGTATTAAAAGACACCACAAAACTCCTTTACCAAAAATATACTTTGAAAACACTGTACCTCTGAGAATCATAACGATCCCCAGCACGAATACAGACATTATGGTGCAAAAGCCCAGTATAGTCGCATAATAAACAAATACGAATTCCAGGAATATATAAAGTTCATGAAAGAAAAGTGACATTCCCTGCATAAGCACTCTCCTGCATAATCTATGTTTACATATACAGAAGTTTATGTGAGCTCATTCCTGAACTCCAAACCTCTAAACATGTACTAGATACATCTAGTATCTACAAACATAATCAGCACTATAGTTAACCTGTTATTTCTTACCAATCTCTTTATTCTTTTTTGCCTTATGAATCAAATCTTCAAGTTCCTTTATCTGGTCTTCCGACAGCTTCCCGCCCTCTAACAGTGAAAACGCAGCTGACATCCTGTTTCCTTCAAAATAACTTTTAGCAAAGGCACTACTCTTAGCTTTCTGACATTCTTCTCTCGTCCTTGTAGCCATATAGTGATACACCCTGCTATCATCAGGATCAACCGTATACGTAAGCATTCCTTTTTTACAAAGCCGATTAATAAGAACTCTAACCATTCTCTGAGTCATCTTGGACTCTCTTGGAAGTCTGTCTGCTATTTCTGATGACGTAAGGTCATGACCGCAGCTCCATAGAGTCTCCATGATCATCCATTCACTTTCACTTGGAAGCATCTCTTCTCTTGGCATTGTCTACCTCCTGAAAAAAAGTATAATTGTCCCTTCATCTTTTATATCGGATAATGTTTGTTAATCGTTAACGTCTGTTATCTATTTTTTTATAAAAAGACCGTAATCTAGCATCAATAGTTCATATTGACACTAGATTACGGTCTTTTTACTCCGTGAGACTATTATTTATTCTCATACTTTGTATAGATATTCAACTGTTCTTCTATATTCCTTCCACAGTACATTACTCTAATAATTGTAACAACTGCATTATCTTCATCCGGAATGTAAAAAACAATATAATTATCTACAGGGAAAATCCTTAGACCACGACTTTTCCATGGTTCTTCACTATATAATCTAAATCTACAAGGTTCTTTTTCTAATGATATAATTGCACTTTCAATCCTATCTAACTGACCAGCAGCATTCTCAGGAGCCAGTTTTTCGAAGGCAATATATTCATAAATACCTCTTAAGTCTTTATCTGCCTGATCAGTAATCTTAAGTTCATAAATCATATATTATAATCTCTGCGAATATCTGAAAATACCTGCTTCGCAGATTTAGTTCTTCCCGCTTCCATATCCGCATATCCTTTCTCAAGCTCAGTATTCAAGTCTGACTTTGATAATTCTGTTACATCCACTGGCCTTGATGACGGAATTTTTACATCAAATGGAATTCCTTTATTTAAAATTATTTGCTTATAAAACATATTTATAGCATTAGATGATGGAATCCCTAATACTGCCAAAATGGCTTCAGCCTGCTCTTTAACATCCGGTTCTATACGTGCATACACATTTGCTGATTTTGCTGCCATAGTTATGCTCCTTTCTTGGATATTATCATATATATTATAATCCATTGTACGTACAACAGCAATACACTATCAAATCTATCACTTTTTTCTTAACTTTGTAATCATTTTCACATAGCTAAATCGTTATATACTATAGAAGCATCTACAGACAGACTGGAGGAACCCTTTTCTTGAACCAGGAACAGCGACATATAAAAGCTGCAAAAGAAGGCGATTTGTCCGCGTTGAATGATCTTATCAGAAGCTACTATTTTGAAATATACAAGTATTGTTTTTGGCATATAAAGAATAAAGAGCAGGCTGAAGATATAACTCAGGAGACGTTTTATAAAGCAATTCGATTTCTTAACGCTTATAAGAATATCGGAACATTCCGGGCATTTTTGTACAAAATAGCCCTAAATACCTGTATTGACTATCAAAAGAAGAAAACAGAGCATCCCAGCGAGCATATACCTGAAATAATTTATGAGGAATCAGGTTTTAAACAGTCAGAAGACACTCTGGATTTTGAGAAATTTCTAGTTCCTCTAAATGACAGGCAGAAAGAGCTAGTCATTCTCAGATTTGGTCAGGATCTGTCATTCAGGGAAATTGCTGAAGTCACAGGTAGCAAACTTCGTACAGTGCAGACCGAAATCAGACGTTCTTTGAAGAAAATTGAACAGCATACCGGAAAGGAGCCCAGATCACATGAATAAAATATCTGATCAGATAAGAAATAGTTTTAATACATCTTTACCTGACATTGATGATCAAGAATTATGTAAGACTATATCTGATACTTTAAAGGGTTGTTCAATACCCCCCAGCTCCCATAGAGATTCAATAATCACAATAGCGCTCCGCCTTATTAAGTATACTGGTTGGAAGATATGGCTGGTTCAAGGGCTGTGCCTAATAGGTATGCTTCGCCTGTTTGTCAGTATTGGTGGACAGGGGCTGATCAGCATTCCGCTGGCCTCAATAAGAGGGCTATGCATCATCTCTGCATCCATACCATTTATAACGATTCCCTATATCCATCGCTCTATTGTTTACAAAATGCAAGAAACAGAGATGTCTACTTATCTCTCATATGGAAGGCAAATGTTGATAAAGCTGTTTGTCATAGGCATAGGTGATTTAATCATGCTCACAAGCGGACTTTATATTGCCGTTTTTATTTTTGACCTGCATACAGTATCTGCATTGATATATGGGATGTTTCCATTCCTTCTTATGAAGTCGATCACGCTCTTTGTACTTTCACATTATCATGCCGATAACGCATTTTGGATATATGGAATACTATATGCCATATCCATAACAGCCATTGAGCTGTTCGTTAAGTTCTACCCTTGGGAGTCCATATCAGGAAAAATAATACTGCTCAGCATAATGGCATTCCTTGTTATTGCGCTGATCCAGACTCTAAAAGACATTGTTTATTCAGAAAGCTATAGAGAGCTTAATCTTGCTAAATGAGGAGACGGTAATGGAATTAAGTGTACGTGATATAACAAAAAAATACTCAGACAAGGTTGCTGTCAATGATGTTTCGCTGAACATTGAAAAAGGTATAACCGGACTCCTTGGCGCAAACGGCGCAGGAAAAACAACATTAATGAGAATGATTGCTGACATAATAAAACCAGATACCGGAAACATAACATATGATGGTGTTCCAATCACTGTTCTTGACTCTGAATACCGAAATATTTTCGGATATCTCCCACAGGAATTTGGATTTTATCCCGAGTTTACTGTAATAGATTACCTAGACTATATGGCAGCTCTAAAAGGTCTTACAAAAGCCGACAGCAAAAGAAAAATAGACTCTCTTTTGGAGCAGATGACACTTACTGATGTGCGGAGAAAAAAGATCCGAAAGTTATCCGGCGGCATGCGACGAAGAGTCGGAATAGCTCAGGCTCTTTTGAATAATCCTGAAATACTGATTCTGGATGAACCTACAGCGGGTCTTGATCCGGGAGAACGAAACAAGTTTCGTCAGCTACTATCAGAGTTTTCGCAAGATAGAATTGTTCTGATATCAACACATATAGTATCTGATGTTGAATACATAGCAACCAGACAGGTAATTATGAAAGATGGCAAAATCATCAGAGATGGCAGTACAGATACTTTGGTCAAAGAAATGGATGGAAAAGTATGGGAATGTACTGTTGACAATAGAGATATTAAAGAATTGGAAAAGACCCTGCAAATAATCAATCTTAAGAATGTCAGCTCCGATCGTACAGAGATACGCTTTATTAGCGATACCCAGACCATAAACAACGCATCAAACGTCTCACCTCGCTTAGAGGATCTTTACATGTGGCTGTTTGGAAACAAGGAGGAATGACAGATGAGACTTTTATGGCTGGAAACAAAAAGAATACTTAAAAGTAGACTTACGGTATGTATGATTATGATGGCTGTGATTTTTTCTTTGCTCATGGCCTATGTTCCTGTATCTTTTTATAATTGCGCTAACCCCTCAGGCGATAAAGAATACCTGTCCGGCTTTGATGCGCTTCGCACCATGAAAGAGATCCGAAGCGATATAGAAGGGCCTATAGAACATGAAGACATAAAAGCAGCGGTCAAATCTTATCAGGAAGTGACCAGAACATACGGCGTCGATAGTGAGTATTCTCTTCCAACAGAAGGAAAAGTAGAAACTGCCAAATATGAATTCCTGTTTTGGAGAATAAAGGAAGCATATGGTCCAGAAAACGGATTAGGTGCTAACCTTAACACACTTGATGTTGAGAATATAGATGAATTCTACTCATCTATATCTAAACATTTGCAATATAATATGATGTTGGAACAAAAGCAATATCCTGCGGCTCAAGAAACTGCTATAAAAATGTTCGAAAAGGTCAACACACCTTACCAATACTATGTAGGAGCTGATTCAACTGTAGTTGATTATGAGGAGTTGCTTATTCTTATTATTTCTCTATGTTGTATAGTAATTGTTGCTCCAACATTCTCGACTGATCATCAAACTGGAGCATATGATATTTTACGCTGTACAAGATACGGAAGACGAAAGCTTGCAATTATAAGGATTTCATCATCCCTTATAATAACTATCGGAATGTGTATTCTAAGCCTTTCTACATGGGGAGCTACCACTCTTGCTATATGGGGTTCAAATGGAATGCAAACATCCATTCAGATATTATTCTCTGTTATAAATTTGATAAATCTAAACATTGGCAAGCTAATGTTGTTATTGGCTATATGTGGGACAACAATGATAATCTCATGTGCATGCTTATCTCTTTTTATATCTTCATGCGCTTCAAAGAATATGATTTCACTTATTCTTTCATTAACAGCATTTATGATGCCTATTATACTTGGTTGGATATTACCAAATAATATAGCCGATTATGTAAAGGCTCTCTTTCCATCTGGTGGAATTGGTCTGCAAAATTCTATTCTGTTAGACATAGTAGATTTCAAATTTCTTAATATTGGGTCATTAGCCATATGGACCCCTTACCTAGTTATGTTCTTTGCTATTTTAGAAATACCTTTTTGGATTCTTATGACTATAAGAAATCACATATCATAATCTCTATAAATATCGATTGCAAGAAAAAAGACACTTCTTAGAATTTCTTCTAAAAAGTGTCTTTGAATTATATACCTTATTGCTGACTATTAGTCTGCTACGTATGGCATAATTGCAAGATGTCTAGCACGCTTGATAGCAACAGTGATCTCTCTCTGGTGCTTAGCGCAGTTTCCTGTGATTCTTCTAGGAAGAATCTTTCCACTTTCGGAAACATACTTCTTAAGAGTTGCTGCATCTTTAAAATCAATTGCATGATCCTTACCACAGAATACGCAAACTTTCTTTCTTCTGTGCATGCCGCCTTTTCTGCGGGGTGCTTCGGATCTTTCTTTATTGAAAGCCATTTGGTTGCCTCCTATCAAATTCTAGTCAGCTAAAACTGCTGACCCTTAGTTGAACGGCAGTTCTTCATCAATTCCATCAGGAATATTCATGAAACCATCAGCTGCCGCTACAGGTGCTGCAGATCCAGATGCTGCAGGCTGAGAGAAATCTCCCTGTCCGCCGCTATTCTTGCTCTCTGCGAACTCCTGATCTTCTACAACGACTTCTGTAGTGTATACTTTGACGCCATCCTTGTTTGTGTAAGAACCAGTTTCAATTCTTCCTGTAACACAGATCTTGGTTCCCTTGCGGAAATACTTTTCTGCAAACTCACCAGCTCTTCCAAAAGCTTTACAGGAAATAAAATCTGCTGTCTGCTGTCCGTCGCCGCCATCACGCTTTGCGAATCTGCGGTCAACTGCCAGTGTGTATCTTGCGATTGCAAGTGGGTTCTCACCCTGACTATATCTTACATCCGGATCTCTTGTTAAACGTCCCATAAGTATAACTTTATTCATCTGTCTTGTCCTCTTTCTTATGCCTCGTCGTTTCTAACGCATAAGTATCTGATGACGTTGTCCACGATGCGAACACGTGACTCGAGCTCAGCTGGAACTGTTGCTTCAGCGTCGAACTGAATGAAGTAGTAGAATGCTTCAGTCTGCTTCTGAATCTCATAAGCAAGCTTCTTCTTACCCCAATCGTCTACGTTCGTAACTGTGCCTCCGAAACGCTCGATCAGTGCCTTGCACTTGTCAACGGCCTTTGTTTTTGCTTCATCATCAACATTTGCGCTGACAACAACGGCTAATTCGTACTTGTTCATGCTGTTGTTACCTCCTTTTGGTCTCTGGCTTCCGCCTGCATGTGCAGCGTGTGATACGTAAAAAATGCTGCAGCAGAAGCAAGGAATTTATATCACGGAGTTTCATAATAGCATGAATAGCCTTTATTTGCAAGCTTTTTAACGTAAAATTGCTTTTTTCATTCAAAAGATCAAATTGTCAGATAATATTATTTAATCTTTATGTCTGATCGCTTTTACGTTTTTTTCCAGTGCCGTCCTGGCGATCATTATCTGATGCCCACATCCTACGCATTTAAGCCTGAAATCAGCTCCACTCCTTAGAACCTCCCATTCAAAGGAACCGCAAGGATGTTTTTTCTTAAGTGTAACAATATCTCCAACTTCAATCTGCATATGTTTCTCCGATAATGCCCGTAATAGTCTTAAGGAAGCTGATCGAATATCTCTCCTATGCTTCCCTGAACCAGAAGATCAGCCTGTGAATCTCTTGGAGTTGCTGATTTGTTGACTACAACAAGCTTGTCACCTTTGTAATAGTCTATAAGTCCTGCAGCAGGATATACTGCAAGTGATGTTCCGCCTATGATAAGAACATCTGCATTTGAGATAAAAGAAACTGCCTGCTCAATGACGTTCATATCAAGGCCTTCTTCATACAAGACTACATCTGGTCTTACCATTCCGCCGCACTCACAATAAGGAATTGTGGTCTCTGAATTTATAACATAGTCTATATCATAGTGCTTGCCGCACTTAAGGCAGTAGTTACGAAGCGTACTTCCGTGTAGTTCCAAGACATTCTTTGAACCAGCTGCCTGATGAAGACCGTCAATATTCTGAGTGACAACTGCCTTAAGCTTCCCCTCTTTTTCCCACTGTGCAAGCTTTAAATGGGCTTTGTTAGGTTTGGCCCCCTGATATATCATTCTGTCTTTATAGAATTCATAGAACTCTTCAGGCTTTCTTGTAAGAAAAGTATGGCTTACGATCTGCTCTGGTGGATACTTGTATTTCTGGTTGTATAGACCATCCTGGCTTCTGAAATCCGGAATACCGCTCTCTGTAGATACTCCCGCGCCTCCGAAGAAAACTATATTATCAGTTTCTTTGATAATCTCTTTTAGCTTCTCTATCTCTTCGCTCATACAGTTTCTCCTTTCAGAAAATTTACAACTTGATCAAAATCCTGCCTTTTTCAAAAGATCTGCAAGCGTTGTTGTTGCTTCTCCTTCACTCTTATATTCAATTTCTTCTTCTGTGATCTCTTTAGCCATTACATCATCAAGAGCTTTCATTGAAAGAGACAGCTTTCCGTCCTTGATTGCGATAACTTTGACCTTAACCTTCTGACCAACCTTAAGAACTGAACTTGGATGTGCGATTCTCTGATTAGCAATCTGAGAGATATGAACAAGTCCGGAAAGTCCATTACCAAGATCAACAAAAGCGCCGTAGTTCTGAAGGCTTTCTACTGTTCCTTCTGTAACAAGACCAACTTCAACATTGGATACTTTAGTCATTCTTTCTTCGTCAGCTTTTTTCCTAAGGATTTCCTTAGCAGAAAGAACGAGCTTACTATCTTCTTCATCTACTGTGATCACCTGAACATCAACTGTCTTTCCAACATAGCTTTCAAGATCAGCCTCTTCAACAAATGAAAGAGCAAGCTTTGATGCAGGTATAAAAGCACGTACGCCTTCAAGATATGCTACAACACCTGCTTTAACTGCCTCTGATATCTTTACGCTTACAACTTCTCCAGACTCTTTAAGCTGCTTAAACTTATCCCAGGCAAGAATCTTATTAGCCTCTTTCTTGGAAAGGAGAATATTTCCTTTACCATCATCCATACGCTTGATCGTTGCTGATATCTTATCTCCGGCATGTATATCATTTCTAATAGAGAAATGAGGATCATCGGAAAGATCTTCAAGCATAATTATTCCAGGAGCATAGTAATCAAGATCAACTGTTACTCTTGTCTCTTCAACACCAGATACAACTCCCTCAACAACATCACCAACTTCAAGCTTTCTGAAGGATCTTTCGATCACATCAGCATAATCATCCATTGATTCTACCTTCTCATTTTCCGCATTTGTAACTTCTTTTAGATTCTTTTCTTCCATAAGTCCTTACCTTCCTGTTGCTGTAATTTTAAGATCATATTTTTTTATTGCTAAATGATCAGATTAATACGATCACCTATCTCTTCATCTCCAGTAAGATCATAGACCATCATATAGCAGTCTCTTGCCTGAACTAAATTTCCGTTTTGTTCAGCCTCTTCTCCTGCCTTTATCAAAAGGGCAAGTGTAATATTTGATGGCCCTATTGGAATGTTGTTATCTTCAAGAATCTTCTGGATCAGCTCCGGAGACTCTTTAGCCATAGGTTTATTTAAGGCTGTTTCAAGATATTTTATCTCATCCTCTGCCGCCTGACTTTCTTGAAAATATGTACTGTATCTGTAGATCGCTGCTGACAGATCAGGCTTATACTTTTCAAGGTAATACCAACCAAGGTTCCTATAATATGTTGCAAGTTCAGCCCTTGTACAACATATATTATACATATCTCTTGTATACTTATATTCACCCTCTATATCACCAAGTCTTTTACAACAGATAATTATGCCTGAAATAGCCTCAAAACTTACAGGATTCTCCATACTGGCTGCAAGATATTCCTGCAGAGCTTCACTGTTCTTTTGATCAGCTAATAATGAACTTGCCCTATCCAGGTGCGGACGAGCCAGATCTTCATCAGATACCTCATATTCATCGGGATTCATATAATATTCATACAGAAAGACTTCTGAAATGTGTCTCAGACTCAAACTCAGCATAATAAAAGAGCATCTCCCACAAAGATAAAATGAACGTACTTCAAGTATAACACAAAAAAAAAGAATCCATAAATGGATTCTTGAGAGGTGACAGACGGATTTGAACCGACGCTCAAGGTGTTGCAGACCTATGCCTTACCACTTGGCTATGTCACCAAATATTAAAAAATGACCCCTAGCAGGTTCGAACTGCTGTTACCGCCGTGAAAGGGCGATGTCTTAAC
>CAMVNV010000110.1 GCA_947168935.1 uncultured Butyrivibrio sp.
AAAACCTTTAATTTTTCTCTAAATCCTATTGACTACTAATAGTTTGTCACCTCGTAAATATATTCTTCTAAAAATGTATCCGTCTTATGCAGGATTTTCCTGCTCGATATAAATTTCCGAATAAGACTTATCCTTATTCTGCGGCTTAAAATCAGTGATATAGTGGTATGGATCTTTCTGATACCATTCATTTCTAAATGGAAGCTGAACATGTTCATTTAAGTTCTTTGCAAACTTGCCATTAGCAAGAGTCCTTTCAACTCTTCTTGCAACTTCAAATACTCCCTTATACCCAAAGTATGAAAAGTTTTCAGAAAATAAAGTCAGTGTCGGTATTCCGCTCTTTGCCACCCAGACTCCGGCTCCTGTATGGGTTATGCATACGTCAGGTTTAAGTCTCTTCAAAAGGTTTACAAGTTCGGATGCTTGTGTGGATACACTGTTTGTAACATTTCCGATCCTGTGTCTTACTTCCTTGAACAGCTCGTTACCGAATTCATCGTAGTTGAAATGCCTGAAGCCAAGGACCTGTATGCCAACATCATTTAGAAGAAGGGCTGTGGAACCTATTCTTAAATATCCTCCGCTTACAACAGCTGTTTTTCCTTCGAGCTTTTTCTTAATAGGCGCTACCGCTTTAAGCACTTTTTTAGTCTCTTCTTCAATAAGCTCTTCTGCTTCTTTTTCAAGGCCGAAGAAGGCTGCAATATCCCTTATAAAGCTGTTAGTTGAGCTTATTCCTATAGGGATCGAAGGTGTTACGTAAGGCATTCCGTATTTTTCCTTAAGAAATTCCACGAAGTAAATATCGTGAACATGGCACAGACATACATTGAGGGCTGCATTTGTAACATCCTTGAGTTCTTCCGGCGAGTTATATTCGATAACTGTCCTTACATAAAGCCCCAGTTTTTCCAAAAGACGTGTCATCTCTTTTTCATCAAAAGCTGATATTGAAGATGCAACGTAAATGTTTACTGTCTTTTTCTTTCTCTCTTCAAGCTCTTTTTTCTTAATAAGATAATCAGGGCTGTCGTGATCAAGGCCGAATTCTCCGTCGTCGTGGGTGAACTTGAAGTTTCTAAGGACGCCGTGGTACACAACGTCGTAGGCTGATGTGAATACCTTAGCCATAAATCCGGGACAGTGAAGGGGGACGATTATGGCTTTGATCTCGTCTCTTATAGAATCGATGATTCCTTCTATGTCATCTCCGATAACGCCCGGGGCGCAGGAATTAAGGACGAAGATGCTTGTTGGATTATAAAGGTTGTCAGCTTTTCTGATGGCAGCTTTTAAAGGCTTCTCGCCGCCGAGTACTACGTCATCTTCTGACATGTTGCTGCTAAGCCAGATTGCTTCTTCAGGATCAAGGCCTCTTTGCTTTAGAGCCAGCTTCATTCTGCCCTCAAGGCCGTGGTTCTGGGACCCGCACCCTATGGGGCCGTGCATTATGATGACTGACCCTTTGATGGACATTGACAAAAGAGTTGAAACGCTGTTCTGGCAATAGATAGCCTGAGTAAAGTCTCTGTTGCACTTTTTAAGACATCCGCTACAGGCACCAGATAGCATGTCATCAAGGTTTCCGCCATATGCGTTGGTTGTATTTCTTGTATATTCTCTGCTCTTTGGCTCTCTGTTATCGAAGTCGTGCAGGAATTTATTGACGTGAATTATGTTACTTGCATTATCAGACAACTTTACGTACCTCCCTTGTCAGCTGTGTATTAAGGATACTTTCGAATAAAGCATTGCCTCCCCTAAAGCCTGCAAAGCCCTTGTTTAGGATGATGCCAAATACAGGATAGCTTACAGGAAGAAGAACGCCGTTATATTCCTGGGCAAGTTTATAATCGATGGAACTGCCAAGAACCAGAAGGGGCGACAGGGCATCTACATAATCATCTGTTGCTTTCAGGCTGTGCTTTTGTTCAATGATCCTTCTTATGGCTGTTGTATCCTGCTCAAATATAAGCTCGGGCTTATTATTAAAGTCATATTCATCGAATTTGTTTATGAGAAGCTTTTGCTTATCTTCGCTAAGAAAATCTGTTATGAAGATATATCTTGGAATGTAGCCTATTTCATTTTCCAAAAAGTCTGCGTAGGAAAAAGCATCTGTGCTGTTGGCAATAACTACTGCAAAGCTCTGGGTGTCAGTATCTGCCACATAATCTGCGATCCTGTCAAAATAACCGTAGTAGCTTTTTTCCTCACTTTCGATGAGCCTTGCAATCTCTTTTCTTGAAAGGGAAAGCTTTGCTCCTATGCTGTACAAAAACTCCTGCGTAGCTCTTGCGCCTATTGGAAGATCTGTCACAAGATAGTCTATGTTATGGATTTCCTGCGCCTTCCTGGCAGCTTTCACTCCGTACAGGGGAGATACCACTATGTTAAGGGATGCCCTTCCTGCGCTTAAGATGTTTTCATGGGTCTGATCCGGTGTCAGGAAGGTGTTAACTTTAAGTCCCAGTTTTTTAAGAAGTCTTGCAAGTTCTTCAAGATTCCCTCTGAAGTAAGGATCATATCCAGGAACCTGTCCCAGGATATTTACAAGCTTTTCATCTTTAGGGCCCTTTGGAATATAGTCTTCAAAGAGGGCTGAAAAAACTGCGTCGTATCCGTCATAGGCTTTACCCTGGAATCCACCGGTATCTATGTATCTGACCGGAACGTTTTCAGGATTTTTGATATTTCTTATAACACTTTCAACGTCCTCTCCGATTATGTCTGTCATACATGCTGATAAAACAAGGAACAGGTCGCCCTTCATAACTTCGAGGGTAGAATTGATCTGAGTTTCAAGGCGCTTTGCTGCGCCAAAGATAACTTCTTTTTCTCCGATATTGGAACTGGGAATGCTGACACCGCCGCAGTATCCTGATCCCAGATGTCCTCCTAGGTAATATGCGTTGAAAAGGCCTCCGCCGCATCCCTGAGCACCATGTATGATAGGTACGACTCCGGGAAGGGAGCTGATGGTTGCCAGAGCGCCTCCAAGCATGCAGGAATATCTTGGTCTTTCTATAGGCTGCATTTGTTACTCTCCTTTTGTGTATTATTAGTACTTGCCTTTGTTGTGGCTAATTATATGGCTGTAATTCAGAACTCGTCTAATATTCAGTGCATATAACCTGTTATAAAGAGGCTTTGAAGCCGCATAAAATGGGGACGTATTATAACAAGGCCATGTCTCATAACAAATACCTATAATTTATTGCGATGCTTGATTTTTCTGCGTTTTTCTGCGTTCGAAAGCATAAAATAGCACTTTTTATAAATTTTTGACGTTATGGGGATTTATTTTGTAGAAAACTGTTAATTGATTTTCAGTTTTCGTTGAACTATCATATTCTAGGTTTGTATTTCAAAGATTTTAAGAATTATGATATTTAAGAGGTATGACATGAAAGACAGAACAGATCTCATCAACGGACTAGCAGCAGCTATGGGAGCTGGTAATTATTCAGCAACCAAATATGTAGAAAACAAATATGACAAGGGAACCGGAACATTCTATTGTAACGGACACATTATCAGTGCTACTACTATTCAGAAAGCCAGCGACTTCTTTGAAGGCAATCTGAAAAGGTGCGACAGAAGCACTTCAGAAGGTAACGAAATGTACCTTATATATGAAACAGCAGTTGAAGCTATCAAAATGATGCGTGCTAATAACACTAATGGCAACTCTGCTATTATCGCATCAGATAAAGTATCTTAATTAAACAAATATAATAAAACATCTCATTACATCTGAGTAGCAGGCATCTGTTACTCAGATGTATTTTTTATGTATTTACTAGTAAGTTAAGTAAAAATAATCAATATTGATTAGTACTCCACAAGAAATGCGTAGTGTGTTATTTAATTATGATCTATGATAATAAAAGTGAAAGCTTATATATAAATAGTATATAAGATTTATGAATAATACTTATTTTTTATTTTAATCATGCTAAATTCGGAGGATATATGAATCTCAAAACCGCCTATGAACCATATTTTAAGATGGGTGCTGCGATCTCCAGATGGAATCTGCATACCAAAGCTCACACTGATCTTCTTTTAGACCAGTTTAACAGCTTCACCTGTGAGAACGACATGAAACCCATGTATTACCTTGACAGGGATAAAAATAAGGAAAATCCAGATAAATATGACATTACACCGGCTCTGACATTTGAACATGCCATTCCTTATCTTGAATTCGCCAAGGAAAACGGTATAGCTATGCGTGGTCATACTCTTGTATGGCACAATCAGACTCCCAAGTGGTTCTTCTGTCAGCACTACAACGAGCACTTCCCTCTTGCAGACAGGGAGACTATCCTCAAAAGACTTGAAAGCTATATTAAGGGCGTTCTGACTTTCGTTCAGGAAAACTATCCAGGAGTCATCTATGCATGGGATGTTGTAAATGAGATCGTTGATGAAGGTGATTTCAGAAAATCAATCTGGACTAAAACTGTTGGCAATGACTTTTTTATCAAAGCATTTGAATACGCAAGAAAATATGCATCAAAAGACGTTGCCCTGTTCTACAACGACTATGAGACAGCCCTTGACTGGAAGAGGGATTTCATCATTGAAAATGTATTAAAGCCTCTTATGGAGAAAAATCTCGTAGACGGAATGGGCATGCAGTCACATCTTCTTATGGATCATCCTGACCTTAATGATTACAGGAAGGCAGTTGAGAGCTACGGCGCTCTGGGACTCCAGATACATATAACAGAGCTTGATATGCATAACGCTGACCCGTCTGAAGAGTCCATGCACAGTCTCGCAGAAAGATATAAAGAGTTCTTCAATATCTATCTTGATGCCAGGAAATCAGGCAAAGCCAACATCACAAGCGTAACCTTCTGGAATCTTCTTGATGAGAACAGCTGGCTTTCGGGATTCAGAAGAGAAACAAGTTATCCATTAGTATTCCACGGAAAATGAGAAGCTAAAGAGGCCTAATATGCCGTTATCAGTGCAGCACTTAAGGCAGCAGGATCTGATAAGTCCTGCGAATCAGATATTGAAAAATGGGTTCCTGACTACCCGGAAGAAGATTTTCTTCTTAAAGATATGCCGCAGGAAGGCCCTGTTATCAAAAGATCTTTAGAAAAAATATGGAAAGACGGCGAATACAATTACGAAGCTTCCTACGGCTTTACGCCTAATGTCTTTGCTTATATTCATCCAGACACCGAAAAGCGTCCATGTATGCTGGTAGTCCCGGGCGGCGGATACTGCATGTGCTGCTCTCACGAAGGAGAGCTTCCTGCCATGGAGTTTTATAACCGCGGCATGAACGTACTTGTACTTAGCTATACTACAGACATCACCATGTCTGTCCCTCTTAAAAAGCAGCCTTTAAATGACATTTCAAGAGCTGTAAGATTTATTAGAAAAAATGCTGACAAATACTGCATTGATCCCGCAAAAGTCTTTATCATGGGATTTTCTGCAGGAGCTCACGTATGCGGAAGCCTTGCAGTTCACTACGATGATATAACAGATCCTGATACAGAACTTAATACTATATCCAACAGGCCAGATGGTGTCATCCTCTCCTATCCTGTTATTACAACAGGCGAGTACACTCATGCGGATTCTATCAAGACGCTTCTTGGCCCTGATCCTACAGATGAAGAGCTTTTATACTTCTCTTTGGAAAAACAGGTAAAAGAAAAAACACCTCCCTGCTTTATCTGGCAGACGCAGGAAGATGGCCTTGTTCCTGTAGAAAACAGCTATCTTTTTGCCATGGCTCTTCGTAAAAATAAGGTTCCATTTGCCCACTACGTATTCCCGGCAGGCTACCACGGCCTTACAATAGCTAATGATACCTTCTTTAAGGGGTGGTCTGGCGGCAATTACACAATGGAGCAGACAATGCGCGCTGCATTTAATGTCAGGGAAGGAAAAGGTGTAAACGTCTCAGAAAAGAGAAAGCAGGAAATCATAGAACAATTCTTTGAAGGCAATGAATTCCAGGAAGACGGAATCGATATGAGTCTTAAAGAAGATGTAGGTCTGTGGTCCGATCTTGCATGGGCCTTCATTAGCAGATTTTGAGGTTATGGCTTGTCGGTGTCTGAATATTATTTTTTGATATGCTACTAAAAATATGGAGCTTATCACTACTAGTGTGATAAGCTCCGTTTTTATACTATAAGTATTTTTTATACTATAAGTATTTTTTATACTATAAGTATTTTTTATCTTTTGTTTTAAAATTAGCTGATCAATATAAATTAAGCTTCACAGATCTCGTGGATCCAGCCTTCAGGACCTTCTACGCTGCCCATCTGGATGCCTGTAAGTGTATCATAAAGTTTCTTGATAACAGGTCCCATCTCGTCCATTCCGCTTGCGAAGCAGATTTCCTTGCCGTGGTCGTTGATCTTGCCTACAGGGCTTATTACAGCAGCTGTTCCGCAAAGACCCATCTCAACAAAGTTCTCAACTTCAGAAAGCTTAACAGGTCTTTCTTCAACGTTCAGATGAAGGATATCTCTTGCAACCTGAACGATAGATCTTCTTGTGATAGAAGGAAGAATAGAATCTGTATGTGACTGAGGAACAACAAGTCCACCTTCCTTAGTTACGAAGATGATGTTAGCTCCACCTGTCTCTTCAATGTATGTACGTGACTCAGCGTCAAGATATACATTCTCAGCAAATCCTTCTTCGTGAGCTTTAACGATAGCGTGAAGGCTCATTGCGTAGTTAAGACCAGCCTTGATGTTACCTGTTCCGTGTGGTGCTGCTCTGTCGAAATCAGAGATCTTAACAACAATCGGTTTAGCACCTCCCTTGAAGTAAGGTCCAACCGGTGTACAGAAGATTCTGAACTGATACTCATCTGCAGGCTTAACACCGATTACATTACCTGTTGCAAACATAACAGGACGGATATAAAGTGTAGCGCCACTACCGTATGGTGGAACCCAGTCCTTGTTAGCTGCTACAACTTCTTCTACAGCCTTTAAAAATCTGTCTGCAGGGAACTGAGGCATCTCAAGTCTTGCAGCAGAATCAAGCATACGAGAAGCGTTAAGGTCAGGACGGAAAGTAACTATTTTGCCATCCTTAGTCTCATAAGCTTTAAGTCCTTCAAAGCATTCCTGAGCATAGTGGAGAACGCCTGAATCCTCGCTGAGTACTACTCTTGTATCAGTAGTAATCTCTCCATCGTCCCATTTTCCATCTTTAAAATTTGATACATATCTATAATCTGTAGGTATGTAGGTAAATCCGATGTTACTCCAGTCAAGTTCTTTCTTTGCCATTTCCTGATCCTCTTTTCTTAAAATTTTCTCCTCAGGTCCCTTGTGGGGCCGTAAGCTTTGATCCCCTTACAAATCCAAAGCTTACCATTGCATATTTAATATGCCGTATTGATTAAAATTATTATAATTCCATATAAGAAACTGTCAAGAATACAATCTTTAGCACTTTTTCAAAAATCATTCTTGATCTTTTTTAATATCCCGACCCTCAGTGTTTTTATCCTCATGAGGCTTCTTGTGTTCATCCTTGTGTTTGGATCTGAAGATCCTGCTCCAGGATGATGCTGCCTTCTGAGATCTGTACTTAGTACTGCCTGGATCTCCTAAATAATGGAACTTGCCCTCTTCTATGTAGGCCGTGTCAATATAGGTATCCTCATCTGTAGGAAGATTATGCTTCTCCAGATAATAATTGGTCAGTCTTGATATAAGGGCATAAATAACCGCAAATACAGGTACGCCCAGGATCCAGCCAACGAATCCCCAGAGACTTCCAAAGAACATGATGGCAAAGATAACCCAGAAGCTTGAAAGTCCTGTAGAGTTACCAAGGATCTTAGGTCCAAGGATATTGCCATCGATCTGCTGAAGTATGACTACGAATATCAAAAACTCCAGTGCTGACCATGGATTGATAAGTACAAGGATAAGTGTACCTATAGCTTCACCAATGTATGGACCAAAGAATGGGATTATATTGGTTACGCCCACGATCACTGCAATAAGAAGGGGATACGGAATCTTAAGTATAAGACATCCTATATAGCAAAGGATTCCGATTATTGCAGAGTCAACGATCTTGCCGGTGATGAATCCAGTGAAGGTTGTATGGACAAGTCTTGAAGATGATATAAGCTCGTTGGCTATATCTTCTCTAAAGAAAGCATAGGCCATCTTCTTGCCCTTACCGCAAAAGCCTTCTTTGGAATTAAGTACATATACAGCAACAATAAATCCAACGATGAGATTGATGACGCTGTTGATAACATTGAGCGCCTGCATGGACACTATTGTTATGATCTGAGATATATTTGGAAGGACTGTTTCTTGTATAAAATTGTTAACTCTGATATATATCTGATCTGCAACGGAATTAACAGTACTGATGGTTGCAGGATCTGATGATTCCATAAATCTGTTGATAGCAAGATCAACATTTCTGTAATAGGTAGGTATATTACGTATGATCTCTCTGATAGACTGATATATCTGAGGGATGATGTAATAAAGGAATGACCAGATTACGAAAATAACAATAGCCATAGTTATTACAATAGCTATAGTTCTTATGAGCTGCTTGTGGCGAAACTCTCCGCTTTCGTCTCTTTTGGCACCGGCCTTCTCCCATATCTTTTCAAGGACCTTCTGTTCAATAAAGTTCATGATAGGCGACAGGATATATCCAAGGACAAGTCCTGTGACGATGCCTTCCATGCCATTTATTACAGAATGAATTCCGGAAAGAATGTGGTTGCCCTTGAAGATGACATAGTAAATAAGCATAACAACAAGAGCTGTTATTATTCCGGTAATGCTCCATGTAATCTGATCCTTTTCAGGTCTGAATTTCAAAGCGGCCTCCTAATAAACTTGATATAAGAATACATAATACTATTTCCAAAAAATATTTATATAAAATATTCTGTCAAAAAAGTATTCAATGCCATTTAGTTAAACAGTTTTCAGTTACATTAGTGCGGTTTTCAGAGAAATCTGAAAGCCGCTTTTTTCTTTGAAAAAGTTGAAAATTATTACAAAAAGTACTTGACACAGCTAGTAAAAAATGTTGCGCCGCCCTTGAAGATACTTAATTTCAAGGAGGTTTCATTTCATGTCAGATTCTTTTATGCTCACTCTCAAAGACAGGCTTAACGCCTGCATTTCGGAACTGGATTCCATCCATTATCTTTTCTGTCAAAACCCAGAAGCAGATTTTACCCGAAAGAGAAAAGTCTCATTCGAAGACACAATCAGATTTATGATTGAGTTACAAAGTAAATCTCTCCCAAACGAAGTCATCGATCACTTTGGGCATACGCCTGATTCGCCAAGTGTATCAGCTATCTTACAGCAGCGAGAAAAGATACTTATCGAAGGATGGAAATATCTATTCAGTATGTTCACTTCTGACTGCTTGTCTATATCATCTCCTTTACTTAAAGGCTATAGACTTTTAGCTTGCGATGGTTCTGATATCAATATATTCAGGAATCCTGATGACGAGGATTCCTTCATCAACGAAGGAGAACGTGGGTATAATGCCATACATCTAAACGCTCTGTTTGATCTGCTCGGATGCACTTACTATGACTTCGACATCCAGGGAAAGAAGAAACTTCATGAACGTCAGGCTCTGAATACGATGGTTGACCGCTATCACGATGCCGTTCCAACAATCTTTATAGCAGACAGAGGCTATGAAAGTCTTAACACATTTGCTCACGTAATCAGAAAGAAGCAGTTCTTTCTGATACGTATAAAAGATATAAACAGCAATGGAATCCTTTCTGCATACGAACTTCCAGATAGTGAATTCGATACTTATATTGAGACCACACTTACCAGAAGACATACAAAGGAAACGCTAAACCATCCCGAGACTTATACAATTATTCCACAATATACAGATTTCGACTTCATAGATGATAAATGCCAGTACTTCAACATTTCTTTCCGCATAGCCAGATTTATGACTAACGAAGGCAAATATGTATGTGTTGCAACTAACCTACCTGAGAATCAATTCTCCTTAGAAGAATTAAAGGATCTCTACAAACTAAGATGGAATGAAGAGACCAGTTTCAGAGAATTGAAATATACTATAGGGCTTATAAACTTCCATAGTAAAAAACGTGATTTTATTACTCAGGAACTCATTGCCAGACTTATAGTCTATAACTACTGCCAGATGGTCAATCAACATGTAGCGCATCTACAAACGCCTCAAAAGGACTATGACAGAAAATATCGGCTTAAAGTAAATTTCGCCACCACCGCGAATATATGCCGTACATACATACGCCAAGGTGGTGACGAAAGCAAGCTGCTACTCCTGATAAGAAAGCACATGAGCTATATCAAGTGCAATGCAAAGTATCCGATCCAACTCCGACCAAAGAGAAATCGGGATTTTGTATACAGGGTAGCTTAGCACCACCATTATTATATGTTTTTATGAGGCAGATTTACAGTCTGTCTTTTTGTAATACAAAAAATTTCTTATCAACGCTCCTTCCGATCTGATTATCAGCAAGTCACAGGGATAATCAGCTTAACTTAATGACTTTTCTGTTGTAGAATCTATATCAAAGGTGCTATTAAGCACTAACTAAATGGCATTGAAAAAGTATTACTGCTCATCTTCCATTAAAGATTTAAGTCTATATACCAGTTGATCAAGATCTTCTGAAATTACATCCTCAACCTGTCCGTTATCACAAAGCTTAGCATATGAAGAATCAAGTGGAAGACGTCCAAGTACATCTATTCCCTTAGAAGCTGCGTATGAATCAAGTCCGCTCTCACCAAAGATTGAGATCATCTCGCCGCAGTGAGGGCACTTCATATAACTCATATTTTCAACAAGTCCGATAACAGGGATATTCATCATCTTAGCCATGTTAACAGCCTTGTCTACGATCATTGCTACAAGATCCTGAGGAGTTGCTACAACAATGATTCCGTCAACAGGAAGTGACTGGAATACAGTAAGAGGTACATCGCCTGTTCCGGGAGGCATATCTACAAACATGTAGTCTACATCGCCCCAGCAAACCTCTGACCAGAACTGCTTAACAACACCTGCGATAACAGGTCCTCTCCAGATAACAGGATCTGTATCATTCTTCATAAGGAGGTTAATTGACATAATGTCTATTCCCTTACCTGATGATGCAGGAATGATAAGCCCCTGTTCGTTAACCTGCTTTACACTTGAAACGCCAAACATCTTCGGAATTGAAGGGCCTGTAATATCGGCATCCATGATAGCTGTTTTAAAGCCTTCACGATTCATTGCACAGGCTGACATAGCTGTTACAAAGCTCTTACCTACTCCGCCCTTACCTGAAACTATACCGATTACCTTCTTAACGTGTGTTCCTTCTGCAGGATCCACTTTAAAATTCACAGGCTTTTTAGCCGCAAATTTCTTTCTTAATTCTTCGTCTGCCATGCAAACCTCCAATAAATTATTTTGTATTTATATAATTTACGAGGCCTCCGAGGTCAATTATTTTCTGCATAAAAGCAGGGAATGCTTGTCCCTGATAACTTTTGCCCGTGGTCTCATCAGTTATGATACCACTATCAAAGTCAATATTCACTACATCACCGGAATTAATTTCTCTGGCAGCTTCAGGACACTCAATAATAGGAAGACCAATATTGATAGCATTTCTGTAAAAAATCCTTGCAAATGTCTCTGCTATAACGCAGGATACGCCTGCAGCCTTGATCGCAATAGGTGCATGCTCACGAGATGATCCACATCCAAAATTCTTATTGGCAACAATGATATCGCCTTCATTAACTTTATTTACAAATTCCTTATCGATATCTTCCATGCAGTGTGCAGCAAGATCTTTAGGATCTGTGTTGTTAAGATATCTTGCAGGAATGATAACGTCTGTATCTACGTTATCGCCATATTTAAAAACTCTGCCTTTAGCGTTTTCCATATCTTCCTCTCCTTTACATGATCTCGGATGGCTGTGAAAGCTTACCTGTTACTGCACTTGCTGCTGCAACTTCAGGGGATGCAAGATAGATCTCAGAATCAATTGCACCCATGCGTCCAACGAAGTTACGGTTAGTTGTAGATACGCATCTTTCCTTGCTTGCAAGTACTCCCATGTAACCACCAAGACATGGTCCGCAGGTAGGAGTTGAAACTACTGCACCGGCAGTAATGAATGTCTCTACAAGGCCTTCTTTAATAGCCTGCATGTATATCTTTTGTGTAGCAGGGATAACGATACATCTTACGCCCTCTGCTACGTGTCTGTCCTTAAGGATAGCTGCAGCCATGCGAAGGTCAGAGATACGGCCATTTGTACATGATCCGATTACAACCTGATCGATAGCTATATCACCGATCTCATCAAATGTCTTAGCATTTTCAGGAAGGTGAGGGAATGAAACTGTAGGTGTGAGCTTGGAAAGGTCAATCTCGATCTCTCTTACGTACTCAGCATCTTCATCAGCTTCAAATACTTCGTATTCTTTACCAGGGGCATGTTCCTTGAGGTACTCGATAGTTTTTTCATCAACTGGGAAAATACCGTTCTTGCCGCCTGCTTCAATAGCCATGTTGGCGATAGTGAATCTGTCATCCATAGAAAGGCTCTTAACGCCCTCTCCTACGAATTCCATTGACTGATAGAGTGCGCCGTCAACGCCGATCATACCGATG
>CAMVNV010000111.1 GCA_947168935.1 uncultured Butyrivibrio sp.
TGAAAGTGTTCCACTTTCAAAACCAAATTGGTGTCGCGAGCTCCACCAATTTGAATCATTAGCCACTTTCTTTGCTCGCGACATGAGGTTAAAAAATGGCATTATTAAGGGGAAGTTCTAAAAGCAACATCAAAAAGACATCTGGTCTTTTAACTGCTTTTGTAGTATTGACATCTTTTATGGGGCAGACATATGCCTTATCTGTAAACGCTGCTGAAGTGGATGCTTCTGATGCTGCGTCCATGGTATCAGATGCCGAGGATGCAGAACTGGGTAGCGAATCGGAAGGCGGTGAAGCATCTTCTGATACAGATGAAGATATAGAGCGTCTATCCACCAATTATACGACTATAAGTAAAGGTTATACGTCATCTGAGTATGAAGGTGAAGACATTGCTTATAGGATGGAAGATATCCTTGGCACAGAGTATACTTCATATCTTACTACTGACAGTCATGATTATACAGATGGAAGCGTCGCAGATGTATCACATTCTGATTACATCGAAGTAACTGTAGATGTTCCTGAGGATGCACTTTATGAGATAGGTTTTGATTATCTGTCTTATGATGAATCGATCCTGCCTCTTGAGATCGCGTTTACTGCTGATGGAAGTTATCCTTTCTATGAGGCTAGGAGCATAACTCTTGAGACTACCTGGGTATCAGAAGATACTACCAGCATCGACCGTTATGGCAATGAGATCGTAGCACTTCCTCAAAAGCTTGTCAGATGGGAACACAAAGAGCTGGGTGATTCCAGTTACAGATATTCAAGCCCGCTTCTTGTAGAGCTTATAAAAGGTGAACATACTTTTGGTATATCTGTTAAGGAAGGCACTATGCTCCTTGGAGATATTACTTTAAAAGCACCTGTCAGGATTCCTGAATATACAGGATCCAAGCCAGCAGAGGGCGAGGGCCTTATCACTATAGAAGGTGAAGACTTTACTTATCGTAATGATTCTTCTATACATTCTTCTTATGAATTTGATACATCTATCAGTCCTATTTCTGCTAAGCAGAAAGTACTCAATCTGGTAGATGAGGATTCATTCAATACAGCCGGTCAGACTATCACATACAGTTTCAACGTAGATAAGGCCGGTTATTACAATCTTGCTATGAATTACAGACAGTCTGAGAAAAATGACTTTCCTGTATTTCTTGATATCAGGATTGATGATGAGATTCCAAATACAGCATTTCAGTCTTACTGGCTTACTAAGTCAACTAAATTTACCACCAAAGCATTCACAGATTCTGATGGTAATGCGCTTAGCGTATATCTTGAAGAGGGAGATCATACCATATCACTTACCATAAGTGCAGACAATATAAGATACGCCCTCGAAGAAGTTGACAGGATCATGTCACAGATAAGTGATCTGTCGCTTGAAGTTACCAAGGTTGCAGGTACCAATAAGGACAAATATCGTGACCTCAAACTTACAAGATATATTCCTGATCTTCAGGAAAGGCTTCAAGGCTGGGTTGATGACCTTAATGCTATCGCTTCTGAAGCTACAGTTTATGTAGGGACAGATGATCCTGAAGATGTTGCAGCTTTTTCATATCTTCTGATCGCAGCTGATCAGCTCCAGAGTCTTGCAGATGAACCTGACGAGCTTGTGTACAGGGTAGATGAATTGTCTACAAGTGTTAACTCTATAAATACACAGATAGCTAACTTCGTTGACATCATGAATGACAATGATATAGCGATAGACAGGATATATCTATATCAAAATGATGCAAAGCTTCCTTCTGGCCTTAACTTTTTTGAAGGACTTTTGATGAGTGCAGAGAGGTTTTTCTATTCATTCTTTGGACAGAGCTACTCTGCAAGTAATACAGATGAGTCTCATATACAGGTATGGGTCAACCGCCCCAGACAGTATGTAGAGATCATGCAGAAGATGATAGATGAAGAGTTCACTGCTTCAACAGGGATAGAAGTCGATCTCTCCATCATGACTGATGCGCAGAAGCTTATTTTGTCCAACGCATCAGGTGATACTCCGGATATAGCTACAGGTATTAACTATTCGATACCTTTTGATCTTGCTATAAGAGGAGCTTTGGTAGACCTGACGCAGTTTGATAATTACAAGGAAGTATTTGGAAGGTATTCTGACGGCCTATTGGTTCCTTCGGTAGTAGGAGACGGACTTTATTCACTTCCGGAGACTATGAATTTCTATGTAATGTTCTATAGAACAGATGTTTTGGAAAAACTGGGACTTTCGGCACCTGATACTATAGATGATCTTATAGCTATGCTGCCGGATCTTCAGATGAGAGGACTTAACGTATATTATCCTACAGCAGCGATGCTGGCTATGAGGAACTTTCATGGAACTACTCCTCTTATATTCCAAAATGACGGATCACTATATGGAGATACAGCTCTTGATATAGAGCTTGATTCTGAGACATCGGTTGAAGGCTTCACACAGCTTACAGAGCTCTTTACTTTATATGATCTTCCTGTGGATGTTCCTAATTTCTATCAGCATTTTAGAAACGGTGACCTTCCAATTGGTATAGCTGACTTTAACTCTTACAACCTTATATTGAATGCTGCTCCTGAGATAGCTAATTCATGGGAGATAGCTCTTGTGCCAGGCATCACTGACGATAGCACAGGTGAAGTTGTCAGATATATGTCGGGCGGAGCAGAGAGCACAGTTATGTTTGCATCTGATGAGGAAAGAGAACAAAAGGCCTGGGAGTTTATGGATTGGTGGTCCAGCGCGCAGGTTCAGGCTGAGTTTGGTCAAAGGCTTCAGATCTTATACGGAGATGAGTATATCTGGCCGACAGCCAATCTTGAAGCTTTTACGCTTCTTCCATATCCGACAGATGACAAGGATGTGATCTTAGAGCAGGCTCAGTATATCCTTGAAGCTCCAAGACTTCTTGGAAGCTACATGATGGAACGAGAGTTGTCCAATGCTTTTAATGATGTAGTAGTTAATGGTGAGTCTGTAAGATCTGAAATAGATGAAACAGTCAAATCTGTTGACAGAGAGACTAGAAGGAAGCTTGAAGAATTCGGATATATAGATGCGGATGGCAACGCGCTTGAAGAGTATATAACTCCTTCTATTTCCAAAGTAAGAGAGATTATGGAGCGATAAGTAGTTATTTCTATCAGAAAAAGGGGAAACAAAGAAATGTTTTTGCCAAAAGCTAAGGTAGGGGCCAGATCACATTCAAACAGAGCAGGTTATCTGTTTACAGGTCCTTATGCAATCCTTTTTATAATTTTCATACTTGCACCTGTTGTCACAGCGATAGGTCTTTCGTTTACAAACTTTAATACGATCCAGACTCCCAAAGTTGTTGGTTTTCTGAATTATATCAATCTGATAACAGCTGATGATGTATTTATGAAATACGTCCTTCCAAATACTGTTAAATATGCTCTGATAGTCGGCCTTGGAGGATATGCTCTTGCATTTCTTCTGGCATGGGCGCTTTCAAATCTGACTAAAGGGCCAAGGACAGTATTTGCACTGATACTATATTCACCCAGTATGACTACAGGTGTAGCAATGGCTGTTTTGTGGAAGATCATGTTCACAGGTGATCAGACAGGTTATATCAATTCATGGCTTATGGATATAGGTGCTATAGATGAGCCTATCATCTGGCTTTCAAGCTCGCAGTACCTTCTTCCTATAGTTATAATAATAGGCCTTTGGTCCAGCATGGGTATAGGCTTTCTGTCAATTCTTGCAGGTCTTTTGAATGTTGATGAAAGTCTCTATGAGGCAGCAGCCATAGATGGTGTCAAGAATAGGTTCCAGGAGATGATATATGTGACAATCCCTTCTATGAAGCCTCAGATGCTCTTTGCAGCAGTTATGCAGATAGTTGGAGCCTTCCAGAACGGTACGATATCCACCATGCTTGCAGGTAATCCTACTCCCGGATATGGAGCTCAGCTTATCGTAAACCACATAGAAGACTATGGATTTATCAGATACGAGATGGGTTATGCTGCGGCAGTATCTGTAGTACTTCTTTTGATAGTTCAGGCCTTCTCGGTATTCTTTAACAGATTATTCGGAAACGCAGATGAGTAAATACTATTTAAATTAAAAATATACTAAGAAAATACTATTGGCGCTGCGAGCTCCGCCAATATCGAACCATTAGTCACTCGCGACATGAGGTTATAAAATGGCTGCTTATAGAGGACACCGGACCAATCCGGACAAATTCGAAAAAGGTCAGATCAAGATCTATATAATGATCCTTCCAATGATCCTTTTGACAGGACTTCCGATCATCTTCATCATATTCCATGCTTTTAAGCCTATGGAAGAGTTGTTCGCATTCCCGCCAAAGTTTATTACAACTAATCCAACGCTTGATAATTTTGCCAAGCTTGCCAAAGCTTCCAGAAGTGCAAGTATTCCACTTAGCAAATATGTCTTTAACAGCGTGTTTATAACAATCGTATCAGTTCTTGCCTCACTTCTTTTTTCTACAATGGCTGCATATGCCCTGTCCAAGCTTAAGTTTAAGGGAAGAACAATGATGATGCAGATCAACCAGATAGCTCTTATGTTTGTGGCTGTAGCTGTTATGATCCCAAGATACCTTATCGTTAATAAACTTGGACTCATAGATACATATCTGGCAGAGATACTTCCGCTTATAGCTGTTCCCGTAGCTCTGTTTCTGGTAAAAGGGTTCGTGGATCAGGTGCCGGATTCTCTTATAGAGGCTGCATATCTTGACGGAGCTTCTGAGTGGAGGATATATACAAGCATTATCATCCCGCTTATAAAACCGGCTATAGCAACAGCGGCAATCCTTGTATTCCAGCAGGTTTGGACCAATATCGAATATGCCAACTATTACATCAATGATGATTCACTTAAATCGCTGGCATTTTATATGAATACACTTACAAGCGCAACTACTACCAACACTGTAGCTGGTCAGGGTATTGCAGCTGCAGCATCTCTTATAATGTTTTTGCCTAATCTGATCCTCTTCTGTATCCTTCAGAACAGCGTCATGAACACAATGGCAACATCCGGTATTAAGTAAAACATAAAGAGGACGTGAAAGTGAAAAAGATATCTGAAAAAAGGCAAAATAAAAGTAGTTTTATAAATATCCTGAAAAGATCGATAGGGATAGCGCTTATAGGGATCAGCCTTATCTGGAATGCAGATGTATTAACGGCCCATGCTGACGCTCCCTATAAGACTTATACGGTAGATGGATACAATTCTGTAACAGAGACGCAGACAGCATACCTTCCGTATAAGACCATCACCAAGATAGGTGATGAATCTCTTGTGACTCCTACAGATTTTACTCTTCTTGATGACGGAACTATGTATGTTCTTGATAGCGGTAATAAGAGAGTAGTAGTTGGTGATGCTGATGGCAATCTTGTGACTACTTTCGGAGAAGGGGTTCTGGTAGGACCTAAGGGCATATATGTTACTGACAAGCATATTACCTATGTTGCAGACAGAGATGCCAAGTCCATATTCGTATTTGATGAAAACGGAGAACTGATCCATACCTATACAAGACCGCAAGTTGCCATGTACGGTGATGCTCTTGACTTTCTTCCACTTAAGATAGTGGTTAATTCATCAGGTACTATGTATATCGTCTGTGAATCTAATACTAATGGTATAGTTGAGATCAGTCCTGTTGATAACGGAACTTTCCTTGGATATTTCGGAACCAATGCAACAAGCGCATCTGTCTGGACTATCGTATGGAGAGCGCTTCTTACGGATGCCCAGCGTGCCAAGATGGTTGGTAATATACCTGCAACTCCCGATAACATGGCAATCGATGAAAAGGGCATTATCTATACTGTTACAAGAGGTGAAGGTGATGATACCTTAAAACGCCTTAATATAGCAGGCGTAAACATGATATCAGATCCTGGCAAGAGCGATACGGTTCCTGCAGCTATAGCCGTTGGTAATCACGATAACTTCTTTGTAGTGTCTCAGCAGGGTTTTATATATGAGTACAACAATGAAGGTCAGCTGCTTTTCATGTTTGGAGGTAAGGATGATGGCCAGCAGAGAATCGGTCTTTCTACCAAAGCCGAAGCTATCCAGATAGGAAGCGATGACAAGATCTATGTCCTTGATTCTGACAAGGCGCAGATTCAGGTCTATGAACCTACAGAGTTTACTGATTATCTTCATGAAGCTTTATATCTTTTTTCAAAAGGAAGGTATGAAGAGAGTAAAGAGCCTCTGTCACAGGTCCTTATGATGAACAATCTCTTCGACTATGCCAATATGGCAATGGGCAAGGCTCTTTACAAAGAAGGAGATTATGAGGGAGCACTCAAATACGCTAAGCTCTCTAGAGATAATGACCTGTACTCAGATTCTTTCTGGGAGATAAGAAATATATGGCTTAAGAAGAATCTGTCAGCGGTTATCGTCATAATCCTTGTACTGATAGTTCTTAATAAGATCATTAAATACCTTGACAAAAAAAAGAATATTTTAAGTAAACCAAAAGCTTTTGTACAGAAGATAAAGAATCAAAAGCTTGTAGCACAGCTTCGATATATTTTCTTTTACATGAGGCATCCAATTGATGGCAATTATGGTATCAAGCGTCAGAACAAGGTGTCGGTACTTGCTTCTAATATACTTCTTGCTCTTATGATCGTGTTCTATATCATTAACAAGTATTTCTGCGGATTCATGTTCAAGACAGTAAGAGAGGGACAGTTCGATGTTGCATCGGATATCATCATGATCCTTGTGGGACTGTTTCTTATAGTAGGATGCAATTATCTTATGTGTACTATCAATGACGGTGAAGGTAAGTTCAAGGCTATATATTGCTCATTTATTTATTCAGCATCACCGTTTTTGGTCTTCATGCCTTTTATCTTTGCTTTGAGCCATGTTGTTACATACAACGAAGAGTTTTTTGTAAGCTTTGGAAGCTTTTGTATGGTCTGCTGGATCCTGGTTCTTATATTTATAGCGATCAGAGAGATCAACAACTATACAGTTGGTGAGACTTTTAAGATCATAGGACTTACTGTTTTTACAATACTAATTGTATGTCTTCTTGCATTTATTATCTATGTATTGTGGTCGCAGGTATTCGACTTCCTGCAGTCACTTGTAGGAGAGGTGGTGTATCGCATTGGCGGCTGATGATAAGATTTTGGGATTTATAAAAAAAGGTACGTGCGCAGCCTTATCAATTGCACTGGCGCTTGGTGCAGGCTCCTATGCTCAGCGATATGAGTATATGCTGGGCGGAGAGAATATCAGCGTTGTATATGCTCAAGATGAGCTTGATGGTCATAAATATGTAGCATCAAGCTCAGGATATAATCTGTACGTAAGTGAAGAGGACCTTTCTGTCATCATAGAAGATAAGACAACAGGGGCAAGGCTTGAAAGCTATCCAACTTATGATGATCAAAAGTGCAATGCCACATGGATCGGAGCTATGCGATCTGCAGTTGTTATGACTTTGATAAGTGCCAATGATGATACCAAGCAGGCAGATCTTGTCAATGATGATGTGGACAAGAAGATCACATATACAGATACAGGCTTTACGGCAACTCTTTACTGGAATACTTATAAGCTTGGCGTGACACTTGAGGTATCTCTGACAGATGAGGGACTTACAGCAAGGATTGCAGAAGATTCCATCAAAGAAGATGGAGATTCCTATTATATAGGAACTATATCTATGTATCAGTACATGGGAACTTCCTACCTTGATGACAAAGAAGGATATATGTTTATTCCTGATGGTAACGGAGCACTTGTTTATCTTGATGACAAAGAGGGAAGGTTTTCAAGTGGATATTCGGCTCTTATTTATGGAGAGGATGTTGGATTTGATGAATCGGAAGTTAATACCCTTCTTCTTGACAGATACAATACTATATCAGATCCTCAGCAGATTCTAGCTCCTGTATTTGGAATAGCTCATACAGATGATCAGATAGCATTTCTTGGAATAGTTGAAGATGGTGCGCAGAGGGCTGATATCAATGTTATGCCCAATGGTGTGAGCATTGATTATAACAGGTCCTATGCAAGATTCATCTTAAGAAAGCTCTACACGCAGCCTACCAGTAACAATTCTACTTCAGGTTCACTTCATGTATATGAAGCAGACAGAAGCCATTCTGATCTTCAGGTAAGGTTCAAGTTTCTCTCAGGAGAGGATGCAAATTATAGCGGTATGGCTACAAGCTACAGACAATATCTTCTTGATAACGGACTTGTTACCAAACAGGATGTGTCCTATAACACAAGGATTGATTTCCTTGGAACAGAGAGAGAGTCATGGCTTATTGGCACCAGTGCTGTAGTTATGACAACTACAGATGATATCAGGGATATCTATGAAGATCTTGAAAGTAGCGGTGTTACAACGCTTATGTCAGTTTACAAGGGCTGGCAGGCAGGAGGCTTGTATGATCTTCCTATCACTAAGTACAAGGCAGACAGCAAGATAGGAGGAACCAAGGATCTTACAGCTCTTATCAAAGAGTCAGAAGAAGAAGGAATCAAGATATACCTTTACGATGATGCGCTTTTGATCAATCCTGATGAGCAGAATGCAACATTTAACGTAGTCAAGAAGGTCAATAAAAGGCGCTATGAGTATGAGACCTATAAAGATGTATACGATACATTCCTGTATGTAACTCCTTCAAGGGCAGGCGATGTTCTGGATGATGTCTTATCCGAATATACCAAAAACGGTGTTGATAATCTTGCAATAGCAGGTATTACTAACACGATGTATACCTACACATATAGTGGCAATAAGTACACAAGATTTGATACGGCAGAATCTTATAAGTCTACGCTTGATACTATATATGATTCAGCGGAGCTGGTACTGGAAACACCTATTGCTTCTTACTGGTCAGATACCAGAGCTTTTCTTGATATGCCGCTTTATTCTTCAAGCTACATTCTTGAAGATGTGGAAGTTCCTTTCCTTTCTATAGTACTAACAGGAATCATGCCTGTATATGCGCAGTACATGAACTTTGAAGCTAATAAGAAAGAATTTTTCCTAAAGATGGTTGAGTCGGGTTCATTCCCTTCCTTCTATATCACTAAGGAAAGTTCATCAGAGCTTATAAATACTAACTCCTGCGATATTTATTCTTCTGAATACAGTTCATATAAGGATACTATCGTAAGCTACAATACAGAGTTCAAAGCGCTTCATGACAAGACGCAGGATGCTGTTATAGTAAGGCACGAGCTTCTTGATAACAATATAACCAAGGTTACATATTCTAACGGTGTAGTGATCTATATTAACTACGGTGACACAGCACAGACTGTAGATGGTATTACGATTGACACTATGTCTTACGAGGTAGCAGAGTAAATGAAGATTTTTGGGAAAAAAGAAAAAAAGCCCAGGATAAAACTTGGAAAGCTTGAATCAAGAGAAGCCAGGATGGGATATCTGTTCGTGGCACCATGGCTTGTGGGAGTTCTGGCATTTCTTCTTATTCCGCTGGCACAGTCTTTTTACTATATGTGGTACAACATTAGGATCACGCCAAACGGAATGAAGTTCACATTTTTGGGAACAGGTAACTTTACTCAGATATGGCTTGAGAATCCTGAATTTCCGCAGCAGCTTGTGACATACATATGGCAGACTCTCATAGAAGTTCCGATCATAGTAGTATTCGCACTTATGATCGCGATTATGTTAAATGGCAAGATAGTTGCAAGAGGGTTCTTCAGACTTATATTCTTCCTTCCGGTCATTATAGTATCGGGACCTGTTATGAACCTTCTGGTAAGCGAGGGAGCATCCAGTATCCCTGCTATGGATACACAGGCTATCGTATCGGCTATGGAGACTGTCCTTCCAGTATCGGCAGCAGAGGGAATAGGAGAGATCTTCTCCAATATGATCATGACTTTGTGGTATTCAGGCGTTCAGATTCTTATATTCCTGTCAGCACTTCAGAAGGTCGATCCTTCCATGTATGAAGCTGCCAAGATTGATGGAGGCTCTGAATGGGAGTGTTTTTGGAAGATAACTCTTCCTACTATCAAACCTATGATTTTGTTATGTTCGGTATACTCCGTAATATTCCTTTCAGGCAATGAACAAAACGAACTTATTACCATGATCAAAGATGCTATGTTCTCAGGAACCAAGGAAAAGGGTTATGGATATGCATCAGCAATGGCCTGGATGTATGCACTGGTTATTACTCTTATAACACTTCTTTTCTTCCTGCTATTAGGATCTAAGAAAGATCACTATGACAGACTTGTGAAGAAACACCAAAAGCAGCTCAAGAAAGAAGAAAGAGAAGCAAAACGTATAGAAAGGAGGGGCAGAAGAAATGCAGCAAGGATGGAAAAAATCCAAAGAAAAGGAAAATTCACAACATATGACGGCTCAGGCGATTACTAAAAAAGATCTAAGGAGCTATTTTACCAAAGAAAAGCTTCACAGATTCATGTTTGGAACAAGAGAAAAGCAGGGAGCCGGCAAGATGATCGCCATATATGGACTTCTTATCTGTATAGGTTTTGTATATCTGTATCCTATCTTCTATATGATAAGTACCAGCTTTATGGATCAGAATGACCTTCTGGATACATCGGTCAAATGGATTCCTAGTCATTTCTATCTTAGAAATTATGTAGACGCAGGAGCATCGCTTGATTTTGTGGCTTCCTTTTTTAAGGGAATACTTATAGCTGGGATTCCCACTGCCTGCAATATCCTTGTTGATATGATGGTTGGATATGGTTTTGCAAGATATGAATTTAAGGGCAAGAAGATCATGATGGCGATACTTATTTTCTCTTATATCCTTCCCAAGCAGGTTACCATGATCCCTACCTATGTTCTGTACAACAATATGGGAATACTTGGAACTATATGGACATTTGCACTTCCGGCGCTATTTGGTAACGGACTTAATGCTCCTATTTTTATCCTGATATTTTATCAGTTTTTCAGACAGGTTCCCAAGGTTTTAATGGAGGCAGCGGCTATAGACGGCGCGGGTCATTTTAAGAGGTTTTTCAGGATTGCAGTTCCGTCAGCTGTTCCTGCTATCGTTACAGTAGTCTTATTTTCTTTTGTATGGTACTGGAATGAATCATATCTTACTGAGCTGTATGTTCAGGGACTTTCAGGTAACAGCATATGGACCAATCTTGTAGTTCAGCTCAAGAACTTCGATTCATCCTTTGCTTCTAAAGCTACAGTAGGATCAACAGCAACGAGCCTTAATGAGTCGGTTCGTATGGCGGCAACATCACTTTCTATCATCCCGCTTCTTATCATGTATCTGATATTACAGAAGCAGTTTGTAGAGAGTATTGATAGAGCGGGTATTACGGGTGAATGATCTTTGATCAAGATTAGAATGACTCCTTACCAGGTGATAGATCACTTGGTTAGTAGTGATAATTTTTATGGAATTAGTCAGCACAAAATGTGTATTAGCCTTCCCGGTCTTAGGAATGATCTAATATTGGGTATGGCATCAGATACGATAATAAAGGAGGGACTATATGAAAAAGAATTTAAGTAAAGCTGCTGCGAGCATACTGGCCGCAGCAATGGTGGTTGGCACAGCTGCCTGTGGATCTTCAACAAATGCAGATACAGGCTCCGGTCAGACAGCGCAGGGTTCCGGGGAGGAAGGAGTTACTACTGATAATATAACTCTTACTTACTGGCACTATGAAGATGAGACTACTATTAACACTCTGGCTGAGAAGTTTATGGAGAAATATCCTAATATCACAGTTGAGACCAAGGTCATCAGTGATATGTCAACAGACCTATCTGCAGCAGCTGCAGCAGGTCAGTTCCCGGATGTATTTGTAGGTACAGACTCTGATACAGCTCTTGCTAATATGTACTGGGCTGATATCACAGATTATTACAACAATGATCCTGAGACAGCCAACCTTATGGCAACAATTAATGAATATGGTATAGGCATGTTCGATACTGATGTAAGATACGCAGTACCTGCCTGGTATCAGCCTAGTGCTATTTTCATTGACAGAAATGTTATTAATAAGCTGAATCTTGAGATGCCTCGTACTGACTGGACATGGGATGAGATGATACAGCTTATCAAGGATGCAACAGTAGATGACAGAACAGGTATGAAGTATTACGGCCTTGGCTACTACAACAGACTTGATTCACTTTATGGTATCGCAGCCTGCTCCCCTGAAGAGAGAGCACTTAAGGGAGAATTTGGTTTTGATGGTACTGATTTTGATCTTTCATACTGGGCTACAGGTGAGCAGCAGTTCTCTGATCTTAAGCTTGGAGGATATGTAGCTCCTCAGCAGAACACTCAGGCTATGGAAGACTGGTCAGGTGACTGGTCAACATGGTTTGGTGCAACAGGACACGTTGCAGTATTCTCAGAAGGCTTCTGGTCATATCAGAATCTCTGGAATACAGAGATTGATGGGCAGTCATATCAGGACTACTACGGACTTGATATCGTTCCTTATGTAACTCCTAATGTTGTGGATGAGAAGGAACACAATGTTATCGCCAATATGTACATCGGCGGCGTATCAACATCCTGCGAAC
>CAMVNV010000112.1 GCA_947168935.1 uncultured Butyrivibrio sp.
CGTACCATTGTATATGTGCGCACTACAGTCTTTTTGCGTACAAAACTTTTAGTATAAAAAATAACGGAGAATAAAATCATGAAAAACAAATTACATATAGACAACCTCGAGATCATGGCCTTTATGAACGGCCTCGTATTTTTTGCACCAGTAGCACTTCTTATAAGGACTAAAGCAGGTCTTTCACTGGAACAGTTTTTTATATTGCAGGCATTTTTGTCAATAATGATATTTGTCTTTGAAATCCCAACAGGTAAGATCACTGACAAGGTAGGATATAAGAATACACTTGTTTTTTCACAGATAATGTGGCTACTTGCCAGAATACTTCTGATGACGGCATTTTTCAGCAGAAACTTTGCAGTATTTATGGTTGAGGCAGTTGTTGAAGGCATTGCCATAAGCTTTTCATCAGGTACTGTAAGTGCATATCTGTATCAGCAATACCAGTCAGATGAATATGTTGTAAAGAGTGCAAGAATTGGAAATTGCGGAACTGCAGGATTCATTGTAAGCGCAGTATCTTATGCGGGACTGTATCATTTTTTTGGACTTGCAGGCTTGCTAATCGCAACTGTAGCAACCAGCGCTTTGGGACTTATTGCAAGTTTTGGTATTGAAAAGGAAAAGCATCTGAATGTAAAAGAGTCTTCAGACAAGAAGATTAAAAGGCTTGCCTTTAACCTTGAAAATAGCATGATCGTAGTAATCCTTGCCTGCGTCAGCATTACTTTCATCCTGATCAATTTCTTCTATGTAGACAAGCTTGAGACTCTCGGAATATCAGAAGAGTGGATGACTGCCATAATCCTTGGCTATTCACTGATTCAGATGTTATCCGAAAAGCTTCTTAAGATGATCGATGAAAAGAAATATCTGTTGACCTTTATGCTTGGATTTCTGATAGTTGGTGCGATGATGATAGTGTTTGGCATGGTAGATCACGTTCTTATAGTGATTCCGATCATGCTGCTGTTACCACTTGCTGTGATAGTACCAGGATACATTTTTGATGAGATTGAGAATAAGGTCATAGATGCAAACGGTCTTGAGAACTACCGTGCAGAAGTTCTTTCTATCTACAACATGGGCGTGAACCTTGTGGAAATTGTATTTCTTTTCGCATCGGCGTATGTTTCAAGAGCAGGTATATCTCTTAGCTTCATCCTGACAGGATGTACCATGGGGATGATTGGTGTAGTTGGATTTGTGATGTTTAGTAAAAAGATTAAGCAATAATTGGAGGGGATAGGTATGGAAAAAGGAAAACAAGTAGTGTTCTATGAGATGTCTACGATTCGTAGATATCGCTATTTTGCTAAAAATATACTCAATTCTACGTTTTGTGGGTTACAATATACTTAAAGAATATTTACGCTTAAGTTGTAGCCAATAATTCGCTGATAGGAGCATATTAAAATGATCGATCAGAAGAAAACAGGACTGTTCATTTCAGATGTCAGAAAAGAAAAGGGTCTTACACAGAGACAACTGGCTGATGAGATTGGTGTGAGCGACAAGGCTATTTCCCGTTGGGAAACCGGTCGTGGTATGCCTGATACTTCCATAATGCCTGATCTTTGTAAAGTCCTTGATATTAGTATCAATGAACTGTTATCAGGACAGCGCCTATCCAGCGTAGATTACAACGGAAAGGCGGAAGAAAATATGGTAGAACTTATAAAATCAAATGAAGATGTTAAGAAAAAGAATAAAAATGCAGTTTTTGTAACTGTTATTGGCCTTATTTTGCTATGCCTCTTTATATATCTGGTAACACTTATATCCGGCGGACATAGCATGATAATCTATTTCATCGATGCTCCAACTCTGATTTCACTTCTTGGAATTCAGTTTATAATCCTAGGTGCTTCTGGACATTTTGCAGATTTTTTCAGAGGTTTCAAGCTGCTTTTTTCTTCTAAAAGCTATTCTGATGAAGAGCTTATACAGTTATCTGAAAAGTCAGAATATGCTTTGAGCTTTGGCATTAAGGCCATTCTTCTGGCTAGTATATGTGTTGGTCTGATAGGTTTCGTTATTTTCATGCATTATATGTCTGATCCGGCAACTATCGGTCCAAACCTTGCTGTAATGGTGCTTACTTTTCTTTATGCCTGCATAATCTCCCTTATCCTTTTGGTAATAAAAGGAAGACTCCATTGTTTTCGTGCATAGTCAAGGGGCGGTATCTTAGATTTGATTTCTGAGATCAGGAATATGGTTAATTGAAGAATTTTATATCTGATAGGTAAGAAAAGGTGGCAACTTCATGTGCAAGTATGCTGCCTTTTTTGTTACAATGAATACTTGTAAGTCCTTGAGCGGATTCAAGGATGATAGAGGAGATATTAGGGATGGAGATTACAAGAATGAATGAGAGTTTTGTTGGTGAACAAGAGGAAGAGTATCGAGAGGTTTATACAAGGGATGGCCAAAGCAAAAACAGGATAGTCCCTAAGCATGCACCTATAGAAGATGGTGATTACTTCAAGCAGATTCTCGTAATTCTGAAAACAAAAGACAGCCCGGCACCCGAAGAAGGCGCAGGAAATTATATAATGCAGCAACGCTCACTAAAAGCCAAGTACTACGCCGGTTTATGGGATGCTACTGGCGGCTCCGTGAGAGCCGGAGAGACGCCGGAAGAAGCTGCTGTAAGAGAAGTAAAGGAAGAACTTGGACTTGATATTAAAGTCGAAGATCTTCTCCCAGCCTGGAATTTCATAGCAGAGTGGAATCCTGGGAATGGACTTCTTTTTTCAGTATTTGGATGCAGGGCAGATGTTCCGGCAGACGGTTTTAACTTTGACAAGCGTGAAGTTAATGATGTTAAGCTTGCATCTTTCGATGAGTTCTACAAGTGCATGATGGACCACAACGATGAGGCTTTCGGAGAAGAGCTTAAAAAGCTTGAGGCAAGACTATAAAGGAAAAAAATAAGTTATGTTAAAAAGAGTTAATGATATAAACGAATACAATAGCTTTATTACCAGCTTTTTGGATGATTCAGAATTCTCAGATCCACATCTGACAGCAAGGATAGAGGCAGGTGAAAAGCTTGAGGCTATGCTCGAGAGGAAAGACCAGCACTGCTTTGTGACGGAGAATAATGAAGGGATAACAGGTCTATTTATACTCCTTGTCATTCCTGAAGAAAAGTATCTCGAGATGCTTATTGGAATAACAAGAGATGGTGATGCATTTGAGGAACTTCTTTCTTTTATCGAAAAGAATTATCCCGGATATGAAGCAGATTTTGTTTTCAATCCACGCAATCATCTTATTAAGAATGGCTTGGAAAAGCGCGGTGCAGATTTTGACAAAGAGCAGGTCAAAATGGTTTATACTCACAATATGCCGGGGTGCGATACTTCAAGCGTAGAGCTTCTTTCTGAAAAATATACTAAGCAGTACGTGGAGATGCATACCAAAGATGTTTATTGGACAGGAGAAAAAGTTATCGAAGCGCCGGAACGTTTTAATACATTTGTGGCTGTAGAAGATGGTATTGTGACTGGATATATTGATGTTACAAATTGTTTTGATGAGAATGAGCCTTATGACGTCCTGGTAAAAGAGGAATATCGTAGAAGAGGCTTTGGAAGGCAGCTTCTGGCCAAGGTGCTTATAGAGAACGAGCCAAAAGATATGATGCTCTTGGCAGATTATGATAACAAGCCTGCAATCAATCTATATGAATCTATGGGATTCATCAAAAAAGAAAGCGGAAACATTCTGACTGCGTATTGGAAAACACCGAACAGCTTAGTGGACAATAGGGGAGATGAATAATTGTGGATATAAGAGTAATTGATGATGATATAAAGCTCATCCCATATTACAGAAATGATGAGGCGTCACTTCCCTGGTATCAGGATTTGGATGTTTGTAAGCAGGTTGATAACATCGATCACGCGTATGACGTAGATAAGCTTCATGCTATGTACGACTATCTTAGTTCTCATGGTGACTGTTTCTACATTCAGTATCAAGACGTACTTGTTGGCGACGTCTCACTCAAGGATAATGCTGAGCTTGCAATAGTTATCTGCAAGGAGTATCAGAACAGACACATTGGCCGCAAGTGCATCCTTGATATGATCGAGCTTGCTAAGGAAAAAGGGATGGATAAGGTAACTGCAAATATCTATTCTTTTAATATACAGAGTCAGCGAATGTTCCAGTCCATAGGATTTACGCAGACGGAAGACGAATGGTTTGAGTATAGAATTAGTAATGACAAAAATGAGGAATAATAAAATGGAAGAATTTAAGATAATACCTTTTGAAAACTGCGGCGGCGCATTCTCGTGACTTTAGTCGTGAGTTAGCCGCCGCACCTTTTATTTAATCAGAGCATATGGTATGATGTATTCATGGACAAAACAATATATACTAATAATATATCCAATCTTACATATGGTAGAGGATATGTTTATTCTTTGCAGTATCACATAGTATGGTGTACCAAGTATAGAAAAAAGGTTCTTTTGGACGGGGTAGATAACGAGATCAAAGATTATCTTAACGATCTTGCAAAGGAATATTCTTTTTCGATCATGGCTATGGAAGTCATGCCAGATCATATTCATATTCTTGTCGACTGCAAACCGCAGTTTTTCCCATCAGATATGATCAAGATATTAAAAGGGAATACCGCACGATGGTTGTTTATGAAACATCCTGAGTTAAAGAAACAGTTGTGGGGCGGACATCTTTGGAATCCGTCCTATTGTATTGTTACGGTCAGTGACAGAAGCTATGATCAGGTGAAGCAGTACATAGATTCACAGGAAACGCGTTAAAAGAAAGGAGGTTCTGCGATATGAAGATCATGTCAACTTATTCAGTAAAGATAAAAGAATACAATCATATATTTAAAGACACGATCAGACTCTATCGCAGAGCTGTAGACTTTTATATTGATGTCATCCTTAAGGAATGGGACAGCTTTTTGTTATGCCCCAATCAGAATAAGGTTGTGAGTCTTGCTGAAAGCTATAGCGTAACATCAAAGAAAAGACCTGTCGTAAAGTATGATTTTGGTATAGATTTTTATAAATTTCCATCATACTTAAGAAGGGCAGCCATAGCGGAGGGTTATGGGAAAGTCTGTTCATATAAGTCAAATCTAAAAAACTGGGAGATCCTTGATCCTCGTCAAAGAGGAGAGGCACCATCATTACCAAAGTCAGGATACATATATCCAGCCATGTATAGAGGGAATACATTTAACCGACTTGATGATCTTCATGCACAGCTTAAGGTCTTTTATAACAATACCTGGGACTGGATCACGGTAGCACTCCGTAAGACAGATGTAGACTATATCAGGAAACACTGCTTTTTGAGAAAAGAGTGTGTGCCGACATTGCAAAAGCGTGGCAAGCAGTGGTTTCTTGATTTTGCATTTGAGGAAAAAGTAAAACTTAGTGATACAGACATCTTTGATCAGACAATACTATCTGTAGACCTTGGAATAAATAATGCCTGTACATGCTCAGTAATGCGTGCGGATGGCACGGTCCTTGGAAGACGGTTCCTTCGTCTTCCAAGAGAATACGACTCTCTAAAGCGCAAGACTGATCGCATCAAAATGGCACAGCGTCATGGTTCACAAAAAGTCTCCAAACTCTGGAGGCTTGCTCGTGGTGTCAATGATGACATAGCAGTCAAGACAGCAAAGCTCATTGTTGATACAGCAGTAGAATATAAGGCAGATACAATAGTTTTTGAGCATCTGGATCTTAATGGACGTAAACGGGGATCAAAGAAGATGAGACTTCATATGTGGAAAGCCCGCTATGTACAGTCGATGGTAACTGACAAGGCACACAGACTTGGCATGCGAATATCAAGGGTGAACGCATGGGGAACATCAAGACTTGCATTCGATGGCTCCGGAAAAGTATTACGAGGAAAAGAATCATCTAAAACAAAAGGTAATTACAGCCTGTGCGAGTTCAGCACAGGAAAGATATATAACTGTGATCTGAATGCAACCTACAATATAGGAGCAAGATATTTTATACGTGAGATAATAAAGACCTTTCCGGCGACGAAAAGGCAGCGGCTTTTGGCTAAAGTTCCAGAGGCCGTGTATAGGAGCACATGCACGTTGTCTACGTTGATTAGTCTGGATGCAGAACTTCACGCTGCGGTGTGATGTTTCGGTGCCAGACCGTATATGTAGTCAATGAGTTCGTACCTCAGAAAAACGGGTATGGAAGCACGCGACTTTAGTCGTGTGAGGCTTCACAAAACTTCGTGAGGACTTAAAGTCTAAAAATGTAACTCGTCTAATAGCGCTAATGGCCAGTAACGACGAAGCGCAGAGGTTCTACAGATCTGTGGAAGACGCAGCTATCCATGATGAAGGTATATGGATGAATATTTAGAATAAGAGTAGAGAGAATATTAAAAATTATAGGTCAATATGATAAGGATGAAAAAGATAATGGACTATAAAAATATAAAGAGAATGATTTCAGCTTTAATAATCTCAGCTTTGATCATGGGGGCAACAGGATGTTCAGACAAAATAGAAATATCTAACGATTCTGATGAGGAAGTAAGTACTAAAGATGTGACAGAAGATTCATCCGAAGCTGAGGAAACAGAAGAAGGCGAAGAGATTAAAGAAAAAGAAGATACTGAAGAAGCAGAAAATAATAATTCGGAAGAAGCCAAAGAAAAAGAAGAATCCGAAGAGACAGAAGGTACTGAAGATTCTGGTGAAGCCGAAGCCTTAGAAGAAGACGACTTTAATGATTTTGTAGAGGTGTCATTTGAACATATAGCATATCCTGAAGTTGCCGATGATAAGCCTGATTACAGCGGAATCTATTGCTCAGAAGGTTATTCTACAACTTATGGATATTGTGAACTTATCAAGCAGGAAGATGGCTCCTATTATTGCGAAATTTTTGCTTATAGAGCATATACTTTTGAAGGAAAGGCGAACTTTAAATCAGATAATCTTCTAGAGTTTAAAGATGATTATAGTGAAGGAACTATAACAATCGAGAATAACAGCGTGACTGTATCTGTGAATGCAAGTGGCTCGGAAAGAGAATATGTCTATGGTGCCTATAAGTACGATATGCCCGAAATGGATGAGTATACAGGGGTCTATACTTATACCACCAAAGATAACGAACTTGTGACTATAACAGTGGGATATGATGATAACAGAGTACCATTTATTACGGTTGAAGATAGTGAAAAAACAATATCTTTTGAGCATATGCCTTCAGACCGTGGTATCTGGATTCTGGAAGATTATAATTATGGGAATATCCTCTATGCAAGCATTGAAGCTGAAGCTTGGGCTCCTGACTCAGAAATATTCTCTTTTACCAAGGGCTATAGTGGCGATAAATACGTAGTCATAAATCTTAATGGCGATACGCCCATGGTATACTACAAGACATATGAACCAGTAGTCATGCATTAAACAAAAGAAATAGAAGGAGACATCACGTTATGGCAATTACTTATTTAGAACAGATCCCCGACCTTCAGATCTACTATGACTTAAGGAAGTCAGTAGAGTGGAACAATTTCTGTCCAGAGCAGTCAGAAAAAGCTATCAATAACAGCGTACACTTCATACTAGCCAAAGACGGCGAACTCCCTGTAGCCATGGGAAGAGTCGTTGGAGACGGAATGTATTTTACCATAGTAGACGTAGTTGTAAGACCCGAATATCAGGGCCAGAAGATCGGATCTACAATCGTAAACAGGCTTGTGGAGCTTATTCAGACAAGCGCTCCCGAAGGAGCAAGACTCAGCATTCAGCTTATAGCAGCTCAGGGCAAAGAGCAGTTCTATGTAAAACAGGGATTCAAGATCCTTCCTCATGAGTTCTGCGGACCTGCCCTTAGAAAAGTTATTTATACCTGATTTTGAGATAAAACAAAATGCCCGGGAAGCTATATAATCTTGCATGAGCATATTCCAAACAATATAATTAAAACAGGTGCGAAGAAAAAAATAAGAATACGTAAGGAGATTATCTTTGATGGAGAGAAAGTTACCAACAGGAATTCAGAGCTTTGAAAAGCTTAGAGAAGAAAACTTTCTTTATGTCGATAAAACAGAATATGTTTATAAACTTGCGCACAACAATGTTCCGTACTTTTTAAGTCGTCCGCGAAGATTTGGAAAGAGTTTGCTTTTGTCCTCGATTAAAGCTTATTGGGAAGGGAAAAAAGAGCTTTTTACTGGACTAAAGATTGAAGAACTCGAAAAAGCTAATCCGGATGCCTGGAAAAAATATCCGGTTTTCTTTTTTGATTTTAATGGTGAATCATACGAAAATATTGATATAGAAGAAGTACTTGATCAGCAGCTTGTTAAGTGGGAAGAGGAATATGAAATAAATCCCGGGAAGCAGACTTTAGGGATGCGTTTTGAGACTATTCTTGAAAAAGCATATAAGGATACCGGATTAAGGTGTGTAGTCCTTGTTGATGAATATGATAAGCCTCTTCTGGAAGTGAAGGATGATAAGGAAAAAACTGAATATACTAAAAATATTTATAAAGGCTTTTTCAGTCGATTAAAAAAAGCGGATGAGTTTATTCAGTTTATACTGATCACTGGAGTAACAAAGTTCCATAAAGTCAGTATTTTCAGTGATCTTAATCAGCTCAGAGATATTTCTATGGACAAGGAATTCTCTGGTATATGTGGGATAACTGATCAGGAGATCAAAGAGAATCTTATGCCGGAAGTGGATAGCCTTGCTAAGAGTCAGGGATTATCTGAGAAAGAGTGCCTGGAAGAAATGAAGCGCACATATGATGGCTATCTCTTTCATCCGGACGGAGAGGGAATATATAATCCTTATAGCCTTTTGGGGGCTCTTGCAGCTAAAGACTTTGGTTCATATTGGTTTGAAACAGGGACACCCACATTTTTGATCAAAAAGCTTAGGGAAAACAATTTTGATATACGTAAGCTTTCAGACAGAACTCTTTACGCAAGCGAAAGTCAGCTGAAAGATTATACAGGGGATAGTCTGGATCCTGTTCCTCTCCTTTATCAGACAGGTTACCTTACGATACAGGAGTTTGATAAAGCGAAAAGAAGATTCACATTGTGCTTTCCAAATAACGAAGTTAAATATGGCTTTTTGGAAAGTCTTATGCCTTCATAATTTCACTTCCGTTTGTTGCTGATTCAAGGCAATTATTTAAAATTGGTGTGGCATTTGATTCAGAAAGCCGTAAGCTTGTTGGATGGGAAGTTAAGAGTTCATAACTGATGATTGAGTTACATTTATACTAGTTTATTGATGGTTTATATTATTCATACTAATGGCAAGCTAGGAGAAATCTTATGATAGGAGGATTTTAATGGCAGGATCAAAAGTTTATTTTACAGACTTCAGAACAGTTTTGGGAGTAAGCCTCCCTGCTAAACTTCAGAAGCTGATCAAAATGGCAGGCATAGATACGATCGACATGGATGGCAAGTTTGTTGCTATCAAGATGCATTTTGGTGAGCTTGGAAACCTTGCATACCTTAGGCCTAATTATGCCAAGGCAGTTGCTGATGTTGTTAAAGAAAATGGCGGACTTCCTTTTTTGACAGATTGTAATACCCTGTATCCCGGCAGTCGTAAGCATGCCCTTGAGCATCTGGACTGCGCCAACATCAACGGTTTCAATACTGTGACAACAGGCTGTCAGATTCTGATCGGCGACGGACTTAGAGGAACAGACGACATTCTTGTACCCGTTCCAAACGGCGAGTACTGCAAAGAGGCTTACATCGGAAGAGCGATAATGGATGCTGATATTTTCATATCCTTGAGTCACTTCAAAGGCCATGAGCAGGCTGGCTTTGGCGGTGCCATCAAGAATATTGGTATGGGCTGCGGTAGTAGAGCCGGCAAGATGCAGCAACACAACAGCGGACATCCCCACGTCATTACTGACCTGTGCAAAGGCTGTAAGCGATGCGCCAAGGAGTGCGGCTCCGATGCCATCAGCTATGAAGGCGGCAAGGCTTTCATCAACCCTGATCTGTGTAAAGGCTGTGGCCGCTGCATAGGCGCCTGTGCCTTCGATGCAATTGAGAACGACAACTGGGATGCTCCTGCGCTTCTGGGAAAAAAGATGGCTGAGTACACAGCAGCAGTCGTATCCGGAAGACCAAACTTCCATATAAGTTTAATTACAGACGTATCTCCTAACTGTGACTGTCATGGCGAGAACGATGCACCTATCCTTCCTGATATCGGAATGCTTGCATCTTTCGACCCTGTAGCTTTAGACCAGGCCTGCGTAGACCTCTGCCAGAAGGCTAAGCCTATTAGAAACAGCCAGCTTGGTGATAACATGGCTAAGAGCAGCTTCCACGACATGGGAGATGTATGGCACAATAGCAATCCTAATGTTTCATGGGCAGAGACACTGCAGCATGCAGAGGATATTGGAATTGGCACAAGGGATTATGAGCTTGTGGTGATGAAATGAGTTGCCTGATTATTGGCTAATACTAAAAAAATAAAAATAATAAAGATAGTATAAATTTTAAAGATAATAAAGATAGCTGATGCTACTGATGTGATCATTGGAAGGACCATATCAGTAGCATTTTTGTTTTTATTGATGCCAAACCAAGTGTCCATTAATATTGTGCGGCAGAATGCATGAGCGTATAATTAACACAACATGCGGCTTTGAGTGAGTATCTTTTTTGCTAAAGCCAGTAAAATTGAAAGGGGAATAATTTTATGAAGGCTAAGTTTTCGCCATATTTAAGCGGAATAGCAGATGGGATAAAAGAGCTCATTGCGCAGCTTAATGAAAGCTATGATTATGTCAGCGTTCTCTCTACGGATTCTGTAGGTTTTATGGTTTCTGTATCTCAGCGTTCCAAGTCAATCAATGGCAGAACAATGATGACTGAAAGGGGTAACGTTGTCAGAGTATATAAGGATGGACTTTACAGCGAGTATTCTTTTAACCTGTTTGATCCTTCCAAGGCAAAAGAGACTGCGCAGAAGATACAGGCAGTACTTGATAAGCAGCTTTTAGTGTTAAAAGATACTAAAACAAAGATTTATGATACAAAAAAGCTTTCCGATGAAAAACAGGAACTTTTTGTAGAAATGGAATGTAATTCAATGCCCGAGGATACTGACCTTAGTGCACTGGTTGAAAAATTCCAGCGTATTTCTGACAAGGGTGCAGGACTCTCCGAGGAAGTTGTGGAGTGCTCTGTCAATGGACAGTCTACTCATGTATGTAAGATGTTTTTGACTGCCAACAAAGACCTGCGTCAGAGCTATGTGTACTCTGAAGGTGCTGTAACTGTCATGGGAGCTCGTGGTGATAAGAGTGATTTTGGACATCACGGTGTATCTGACAGAGAAGGCCCGGAAATCTTTGATCAGCTTGAGGATGTGGTTGATATTGCGTTCAAGGAACTTAATGATAACCTTGGTGCTGAGCACATTATCCCTGGCGAGTATGAAGTTATCACTACTCCTGAGGTTTCAGGCCTTATCGCACATGAAGCCTTTGGCCATGGCGTTGAAATGGATATGTTCGTTAAGAAAAGAGCTCTTGGGGCAGAATACATTGATAAGCGCGTAGGTTCTGATCTTGTTACGATGCATGAAGGTGCTAACTGTGTAAAAGATGTTGCCAGCTATGCGTTTGATGATGAAGGAACTCTGGCGGGCGATGTGATCGAAATACAGAATGGTATTCTCAAGACAGGTGTATGTGATGCTCTTGCAGCGCTTCGCCTTGGCTGCGAACCAACAGGCAATGGTAAGCGCGAGAACTTTGAGCACAAGGCATATACACGTATGACCAATACAATGTTTGATCCCGGCACATCAACCAAAGAGAAGATGATCGCTTCAGTTAAGAAGGGATATCTTTTGTCTGGATTCTTCTCAGGAATGGAAGATCCTAAGCATTGGGGCATTCAGTGCATCATTGCAAGAGGATATGAGATCATTGATGGCAAGCTTACAGGCAAGGTTGTATCACCTGTAGTTATGACCGGATATGTACCTGATCTTTTGGGCTCAATTTCTATGGCAAGTAAGGATTATATGTCATTTGGAAACGGTGTCTGTTCTAAAGGTCACAAGGAATTGGTTAAAGTTTCTGATGGCGGCCTATATCT
>CAMVNV010000113.1 GCA_947168935.1 uncultured Butyrivibrio sp.
ATTTGTGATAAGGAAGGTTCTATATGCTTCAATACTTTTTGAAAACGTTTGATACGTTTGTATCATATTGCGGAAATGGTGTTTTGCCTATATTGTTTATAGCCAGTGCTATATATATTACTGTTACTGAGAAGATTACCTGGAAGAAGATGATACTTGGCGTTGCACCTTTATTCATTACTGTTATGTTCTTTATGCCATTTACCAATGCTTTGTATGAGAAGGTTGGTATGGAAAGTAACACTTACTATCGTATGTTGTGGCTGGTTCCTATGGGCGTGGATGTAGCTTATGCCTTCTGCAGAGTTTTTGACAGGAGAAGGAAAATAGGGCTTGCGATAGCGGTAGCAGTTGTTATTTTGTGCAGTGGCTTTAGCCTTGTATATAGAAGCCAGTATATAACCAAAGCAGAAAACAGATTTCATATTCCTAATGCTGCAATAGATATCTGCAATCTCATTGCGCCTGAAGAAGGTGAGGCAAGAGTAAGAGCAGCCTGCCCTCCGGAACTCGTATATTTTATAAGACAGTATAATACTGATATAATGCTTCCTTATGGTCGTGATTATGTTGAAGCGCAGTGGGATTACTGGAATGCTGTCTATGAGCAGATGAATATAGCTCCCGGTGGAAGCTATAATGTTGAAGCTCTTTTGGAGACAACAAGGCAGGCCAAATGTATGTATGTGGTTCTCAACATGAGTATTCCTACAGATGTTGATCCTGCGGAGTTTGGGCTTGAATTACTTTCACAGATGGATGGATACAGTATATATCTGGATCCTATGGTTGAAAAAGATAACTAAAGATATTAAATAAAGCTAGACACAACTAATAAAAACTTTGCATAATAAAGAGGTTTTACATGAACAAAAAAAGACGCAGAAGAAGAGGTAACGAAGGAGTAAACGGTGGGAAAATAAGTCTTCCTGTTATCCTGCTTATAGTAATTCTTGGTTTTGTGGTACTGTTTCTGGGAGTTATCTGGAAGTTCCAGTTTGGTGGAATAACAGTTGAGTATGATCCGGATTATGTTCCGGAGATCAGTCTTAATGCAGAAGACAATGTTCTTTATCCTTTGGATTCGGATCTTGAAGGCCACGAAGATGATGGAGTAGATACTATCCTTTGTATTGGCAACGATGTTTTTTCCTATGACAGGGATGAAGAGACAGGACTTGCGAATATGATCGCAGACAAAACAGGTGCTACTGTTTATAATGTATCTTTTCCCGGAACAACAGTTGCATATGCTCCAATAGGCGCAGGAACTGAAATAGATACCTACAGTTTTGTGGGAGTTGCCAAGGCTATAAGATCAGGAGATTATTCTGAGCTTTCTAATAAGGCTGCGGACATGGGCAGCGATTATGTTAAGAGTGTTGATGTTTTAAAGGGACTGGATTTTAATAGTATAGATACTCTTTGCATTATGTACGATGGCAATGATTATATTCAGAAGAGAACCCTTTATAATCCTACAGACGTAGATAATCTTATGACATCAGGCTATGAGTTTGATGAATACACATACATGGGCGGATTTGTTGCAGGTGTAAAGGCAATCCATGAAGCATATCCTCATATAAGGATAGTGATCAACACCTTTACCTATTGCCTTGCTCCTAACGATACAGGTGCAATGCTTCCTGGTGACGCCCTTAACTATGGTAACGGAACGCTTACAGACTATTATGGACGTCTTTTCCAGGCATCAGAGGCGCTTAATGTATCATTTATAGATGATTATATGGGCTTTATTACAGAGGAAGTTGCAGATGAATATCTGACTGACAATATTCATCTTAGTGTGAGTGCGAGACAGTATGTGGCATATCATTTTGCACTGCTTATATATCCTCAATCAGTGAATGGAGATTGATCTTGAAAAAGAAAGTAGCTTTAAAAGATATACTACTTCTGCAGCTGGCAGTTGGTATATACAGTATAAATACAGTGGTAGGGGGATTTGTAGGTAATTCCCTTAATGAAAATGGAGTCATGTCTGTTAAGACTATAGGTCTTTTGTTTTTGGAAGTTGTTGTACTTGGAGTGTACGCCATATTGTGGCAGCAGCTTATCGGCAGGTTTCAGCTTTCAATAGCTTATGCCAACAAGGCAATGACTCTTTTATGGTCACTTATGTGGAGTATAGTTCTTTTTCATGAGGACGTAACTCTTTATAAAATAATAGGCGTTATTATGGTAATGGCAGGAACGATCATACTTAATACAGATCCGTCTGCCGCTGGTGAAAACCAAAATGATGCTGCGAAGGAGGAAGAAAAATGAGTTTTTATCTTCTTCTTGCGGTTATCGGACAGATAATTGCATCATTTTCACAGATATTATTGAAAAAGAGTTCTGGAAAAGAGTATTCCTCTTTTATCAGACAATACTTAAATGCCCTGGTAATTTGCGGCTACGGAATGCTTGGGATATCTATGCTTATAGCTGTAGTATGTTACTCGGGACTTGAATATATGCAGGTTGTAATAATTGAGCCAATCGGCTACGTTATCGTAATGTTCCTTTCAAGATTTTTCTTTGGAGAAAAAATAACAGCAAGAAAAATACTTGGTATGGTAATCCTGCTTTCTGGAATTATCGTATTTTACATAAAGTGATACAAAGTATTTGGGTAAGTGTTTTGTGCAAGGCAGCGGAGGAGTTTACTTATGAAGAAGCATCATAGCATTTTTGGAACCAAGAGTATACCTGATTATAGAAAACAGCAATTCAGGAATCGCAGAAATCATCATCAGGTTCCCCAACCTTCAGATGATTATTGCGAAGATTATAGCTACGCACCTGTTACAGGTGATGAAGAAGACTTTACAAATGAAGCTTTTTCGGAATCTGAAGATTATCAGGACGCATTAGCTGATAATGGAAGTGATCTTGAGAAGGAAATCTGCAATACAACTGAGGAGACTTCAGGATCCTATCAGAATATAGATGATACAGTACTGATCAAGGCGGCTGTAGCATCAGAGAATGCGCAGTCTTCTGATACGGAGTTTCCGATTGATTTTCTTGATGATGAGATTTCTGATGACGCAAGAGATTTTGACAGTGAGTACGAAGAGGATTATCAGGATGAAGACGAAGTATCAGACAGTGAATATGAAGAAGATTATGGCGAAGACTACGATCCTTATGAAGAATACGAGTCTGATGAATATGAAGAATATTTAGAAGCACAGGAAGATGATCTTAATGGGAACTGGGAGCCAGATGAGCAGGGATCTTATGGTGATAACTGGGAATCAGTAGAAGAACCAGACTTTGGAACTAATGCTGTTGGGGCTGCAGCTTCTTTTGAAGGATATGAAGATATAGCGGGCGATCTTAGAGAAGAGGCAGAAGAAGAAGCTGTTAGAAAAGCTTCTTCCAGAATGCCGAGAGAAAGGTCTGGAAGATCACGAGCAAACGGTAAGAAGCCAGCATCTTCCCGTACTTCTAATGGCCGGAACAGACGTAGAGCAGGAGCTGCTTCTTCGCAGAGAAGAAATTCAAGACGTAAAAAGAAAAAGAATAATAACATAGTTCTTTTCTTAAAGAATTCAAACACATTGGAAAAAATCTCGCTTGTTATTGGACTTATCGTTGTAATTACAAGCGTTGCACTTGGCTCTCTTATAATTCGCACAAGAGCAAAGGCTGATGAAATATCTTCATTTAGTAATGTGGGATGTCAGATAAATGAGATGGAGATTCCTGGAAGTTCCGGACTAGTAGCTGTTGCAGATGCGCAGGCAGCAAGACTTGCAGCTGCTGAAGCGGTATCCGAGGCAGCAACAGAAGCTACCACTACTGAGGAAGAAGACGGCGTTAAAGTTAATCTTTCTATGGCCTCTATCAAGCAGGATCTTAAGATAAAGTTTTTGAATGGTGCAACTGCCAAACTTATATCAGGTGTTCCTTTTGAAGTAGAGATCAAAAAGCCTGACGGAACAACAACAACCTGGAAAGATGAAGACAAGGACGGAATAATCTATCACTATGATATTCCAGCTGGTAAATATACAGTAACGATCAAAGAACTTACTGGAGATCAGTACTCCGATTATGTCTTCAATACAACCAGTCAGACAATTGAAGTTAAGGAAAATATTGAATATAAGCCAGTTGACGTAAGTGACGAGGTTAAGGATGAATCTCAGGTCAACGTTGCTGCGGAGGATACTGCTGTTGAAGAGACAGTAGTTGAATCTGAAAATACTGATACAGTTGAATGGGTTGAATCTACTAAGACTGAAATAGGTTCAAGTGGAGAAATAGGCTACGATAAAATAGATAGAAGTAGTATTAAAGTTGAAGATATAGCAAAAATAACAGATGATGCCGATAGCATACATCTGATATCGGGTGTTGAATCAACTACAGATGATACTAATTCATCATCAGAATCTAGTACTTGTAGTCCATCTTCAGCATCAACTTCTTCTACAAATAATGGCAGTGGTGAAGCAAGTACACAGCCCAGCAGTGGAACTGGAGGTAGCGGCTCTGAATCAGGTAATTCTGGTAATGACAATTCGGGCGGAAATAATTCTAATACTGGAGGAACTGTAGAACAGCCTAAGTATAATTATAGTATTTCTAAAGATTCAGCTACTATAAAGGTTGGAGAGACAGTTACACTTACTGCTAGTACAGATCACCAGGGAACTACTTTTACATGGAGTAGTGATAATACAGCTGTTGCAACTGTATCCAATGGAACAGTAACTGGCGTAAGTGCAGGAACAGCAACTATAACTGTAAATTTTAGTGATGGAGCTCCTGCTAAAACAGCAAAGATTACAGTTGAGAATAAGAAATATACCTATTCTATCTCAAAAGAGACTCTTTCATTAAAGGTAGGTGCTACTGAAAAACTGACTACAGATACAACACTTGAGGATAAGACAGTTACATGGTCAAGTTCAGATGAAAAGATCGCTAAAGTTGCAACGGATGGAACAGTAAGTGCTGTAGCTGCTGGAACAGCGACTATTACAGCAACATTTAAAGATGGAACCCCCAAAAAATGTGTTCTTACTGTTACTAAAGGCGATGGAAAAATAACTCTTAGTTCGACTAAAGCAACTCTTACAGTTGGTGGCACAGGTTTAACACTTACGGCAACAGTGACTGGACTTACAGACACCACGGTTACATGGAAATCGGATAATGAAAATGTTGCTACAGTAGATAGTAATGGAAAGATTACCGCAAAGAATAAAGGAACGGCAAATATTACGGCAACAAGTAAAGGAGATACATCACTTGTTGCAACTTGTGTAATTACAGTAAAAAAAGTTTCTCTTAAAGATGATAAAGGCAATGTTGTTTATGTATTAGAGAATGGAAATTATAGAGAAGCAACTTATGCTGACTATGAAAAGAAAGATACAGTTTTCTATATTAAAACTGAGAAAAAGCTTTATAAGTACACAGGCTGGCAGACAATTGATGGTTTTATCTATTATTATAATAAGGATGGAAATTTTGTTACGGGTGACCAGGTAATCCAGGGAGCCAAGTATTCATTTGGTGCTGATGGCCGCTTATCTACTGGTTCTGGAGTGTTGGGTATTGACGTTTCCAAATGGAATGGTAGTATAGATTGGTCACAGGTAAAGAATTCCGGAGTATCTTATGTTATAATCAGATGCGGTTATAGAGGATCATCTACCGGAGCACTTATTGAAGATCCGAAATTCAGGGCTAATATTCAAGGAGCAACAAACGCAGGACTTAAGGTCGGAGTATATTTCTTTACCCAGGCTGTGTCAGATGTTGAAGCTGTTGAGGAAGCTTCAATGGTAATATCTCTTATAAAGGGGTATAAAATAAGTTGTCCTGTCTTCCTTGATGTTGAAGCCGCCCATGGAAGAGCAGACGGAATCAGTGTTTCAACAAGGACTGCCGTTTGCAAGGCATTTTGTGCTACAATAAAGGGTGCAGGATATACAGCAGGAATTTATGCAAATAAAACCTGGCTTAACAACTACATTGATGCGCCATCTCTTACAGGTTATAAGATATGGCTTGCGCAGTATGCAGCAGCGCCTTCTTATTCAAGAACGCGTTATGATATGTGGCAGTATACGTCAAGCGGCTCTATTGCCGGTATATCAGGCAGAGTCGATATGAATATCTCATATATGGGATTTTAAGGACATAAGGGGCTATAGAGTAACAGGACCCCATAAAACTAAAATAAAAGATGTTAAATCGAAAGGAACTTATTAAAATGAGAACTTATCTTGTAACAGGCGGAGCCGGATTCATAGGATCAAACTATATTCACTATATGTTCAAGAAGTATGGCGATACAATCCGTATCATCAACGTTGATGCACTTACATATGCAGGAAACCTTGAGAACTTAAGTGACCTTGAGTCTAACGATAACTACACATTCGTAAAGGCTAACATCTGCGATAGAGAAGCTATTACAAAAATCTTTGAAGAAAACGATATTGATCGTGTTGTACACTTTGCTGCAGAAAGTCACGTTGACCGTTCAATCGTAAATCCTGAGATCTTCGTTGAGACTAACGTTCTTGGAACAGCTACAATGCTTAATGCTGCCAAGAAGGCTTGGGAGAATGAAGATGGAACTTTCAAGGAAGGAAAGAAGTTCCTTCACGTATCTACAGATGAAGTATATGGTTCACTTCCTGAAGATGGCGGATATTTCTATGAGACAACACCTTATGCTCCTCATAGCCCATATTCTGCATCAAAGGCAAGTTCTGATATGCTGGTAAAAGCTTATATGGATACATATCACTTCCCGGCTAATATCACAAACTGCTCAAACAACTATGGACCTTACCAGTTCCCTGAAAAGCTGATTCCACTTATCATCCACAATGCACTCGAAGGCAAGAAGCTTCCTGTTTACGGCGATGGTAAGAACGTTCGTGACTGGCTTTATGTTGAAGATCACGCTAAGGCTATCGATATGGTTCAGGAACAGGGTCGTCTTTTCGAGACTTATAACATCGGTGGCCACAATGAAAAGCAGAACATCGAGATCGTTAAAACTATCATCGATATCTTAAAAGAAGAGCTTGCAGAGGATGATCCAAGAAAGGATCACCTTACATATGACCTTATCACTTATGTAGAAGATCGTAAGGGTCATGACAGAAGATACGCTATCGCACCTGATAAGATCAAGGCTGAGATTGGCTGGGAGCCTGAGACAATGTTTAAAGAAGGTATCCGCAAGACAATTAAGTGGTACTTCGAGCACCAGGAGTGGATGGAGCACATCACTTCAGGTGATTACGAGAAATATTATGATGGCATGTACAGCAAGAAGCTTGCTGACTGATCATTGTAAATAGAGAGGACCTAAAATGAAAGGTATTATTCTTGCCGGAGGATCCGGCACACGTCTTTATCCTTTAACTAAGGCTGTATCAAAACAGATCATGCCTGTTTATGACAAGCCAATGATCTATTATCCTTTATCAACTCTCATGCTTGCAGGCATCAGAGATATACTTATCATTTCTACACCAAGAGATCTTCCTGCATTCAAGGAACTCTTTGGTGATGGATCACAGCTTGGACTCAATATGAGCTATGCTGTTCAGGAGCAGCCAAGAGGTCTTGCTGATGCATTTATCATCGGCGCTGACTTTATCGGCAATGACTCTGCAGCACTTGTTCTTGGAGATAACATCTTCTATGGCCAGAGTTTTTCAAAGGTTCTTAGAAACGTATTCGAAAGACATAACGTACCTGGATCAGGTGCTACAATCTTTGGCTACTATGTAAGAGATCCAAGAGAATACGGCGTTGTTGAATTTGATGAAAACGGTAAGGCTATCTCAATCGAGGAAAAGCCTGAGAATCCAAAATCAAATTATGCAGTTCCAGGTCTTTACTTCTATGATAACGATGTAGTAGAGATCGCCAAGAACGTAAAGCCAAGTGCAAGAGGTGAGATCGAGATCACAAGTATCAATAACGAGTACCTTAGTCGTGGTAATCTCTATGTTGAGACTCTTGGAAGAGGATTTGCATGGCTTGATACAGGTAATCATGATGCACTCCTTGATGCAGCAGACTTTGTTGCAACATTCCAGAAGAGACAGGGCCTTTATATCTCATGTATTGAAGAGATAGCTTACAAGAGAGGCTTTATTGATAAACAGCAGCTTTTAAATCTTGCTGAGCCACTGATGAAAACCAATTATGGTAAATATCTCATCGAGGTAGCGAATGGACTCTAAAGTCATGAGGCTTGCAATGGCGGTCTTTGTAGCACTTATCGCACTTATACTTATCATTGTATATGCGTCAAATGCTGATAAGATCAATAGTTTTCTGAAAGGTTCCGCTATAGATTCCAGTAATGGATCTGTGGCAGAACTTTCTGCGGCTCAAAACGGGCAGATAGGAAACAACTTGCATGGATTTATGGCACAAACGGACTTCTTTGATGAACCTGACAATCTTGCCAGCATATATTCTACAGATGTCACCGCGCTTACTATGGAAATAAAGCCCGGTGAAGGTCAGATACAGATAAGTATCAAGAATGGACGTGGCGGACTTGAAACAGGTGAGAAGTTCGCAGTAACTGTTACAAATATGGACAATGAAGATGATGAGAATGTCTATATTGATGAGGACAGAAACGGTCAGATTCTTATTGAAGACCTTGAAATTGGCTCGTATGAAGTAACCCTTAATGAAAAGGAAGGTTACCATGTTCCTTCAAACGGAATAGTAGTGCGAGTTACTAAAGAAAGCGTTGATATCATCGAGATCAACGGAACAAGAGCAGGTGTTTCTGCTGAAGAAGGCTCTGGTTATGGCTCATCTTCAGCTGGGTCGGGAATATCTGCAAATTCATCAGGAACAGCAGGACCTTCGGGCGATAATGTCGCTCCAACACCTACAAGCCCTGATGGAACCACACCAAATACGACCAATGATGCCGGACTTGATTCGTCAGCATCATCAATGAGAGCAGGAACTCTTGAAAATAACTGATCTAAAATTATTTTTGTAGTAAGGGGAACATTTAAATGGGACAGATCAAAGTTGAAAATTGCGGAGATATAGAAGGCCTTAAGATTATCACACCTACAGTTCATGGTGATAACAGAGGCTACTTCATGGAGACTTACAATAAGCGTGAGTTTTTTGAAGCAGGAATAGACGTTGAATTTGTACAGGATAATCAGTCTGCAAGTAAAAAAGGAGTTCTTAGAGGACTTCATTTTCAGAAGAATTTTCCACAGGATAAGCTCGTAAGGGTAATTAAAGGTGAAGTTTTCGATGTTGCAGTAGATCTTCGTGAAGGATCCAAGACTTTTGGAAAGTGGTTTGGAGTAGTTCTTTCAGAAGAGAACAAGAAACAGTTCTTTATTCCTAAAAACTTTGCGCATGGATTTTTAGTTCTTTCTGATTATGCAGAGTTCTGCTATAAATGTTCAGATTTCTGGCATCCAAATGATGAGGGCGGTCTTTTATGGAACGATCCTGAGATCGGAATCGAGTGGCCTTTATGGGAAGGGGCCGAGCTTATTTTCTCAGAAAAAGATCCTAAATGGGGCGGAATTGCTGAGTACAAAAAAGAAAGAAATCTGTAATAAAAATACACTTATTTGAGGACCTTGGTTTGAACAATAAAGATAAGACAACGATGAAGAAGCGCTGTCTGCCCGGAATCGGAAACCTGCCTAAATGGGCAGGTATCTCCATATTCCTGGCAGGTGCGATCGTTTTGGCACTGATAATAGTACTACATTATAATCCCGGAGCTGATCAGGAGACTGAGAGGCTGAAGAAAATCTGCGCCTGTACGCTGATAGCGCTCAGTTGCGCGGTTTTTTCGGTTTATTATGACAGGGTTACAGTTGTACCCTTGGAATTATGGGATAACAGACAGCTTATATGGCAGATGGCTGTCAATGACTTCAAAAAAAGATATGCAGGATCTTACCTTGGCGCTGTATGGGCATTTACTCAGCCTGTTGTTACAGTTCTTATGTACTGGTTCGTATTCGAGAAGATATTCGGACTTAAGTCTGAAATAGCCGGAAGAGGACTTGATGTTCCGTATGTTGTATTTTTAATGGCAGGTCTTGTTCCGTGGTTTTATTTTACCGAAGGCTTATCCAACGGAACCACCTCACTTCTTGAATACACATATCTTGTCAAAAAGGTAGTCTTCAAGATCAGTATTCTTCCACTTATTAAGATAATAGCTGCGACCTTTACGCATTTGTTCTTCTGCCTTCTTTTAGTAGGAGCAGGATGGATAGCTGGATTTACGCCAAGTTTGTATACCTTGCAGATCTTTTATTATATGTTCTGCGAGTTTATGCTCATGCTTGCAATATCTTTTGCCACAAGTGCGATACAGGTCTTCTTCCGTGATCTTATGCAGATAATCAATATAGGACTTCAGCTGGGTCAGTGGGCTACACCTATCCTGTGGAACCTCGATACTGTTGTTCCGGACTGGCGTATGCAGTGGATCATCAAGCTCAATCCTATGACATATATTGTTAATGGATACAGAAGCTGCATCTATGAGGAGAGATGGTTTTTTGAACACTTCTACTCATCGACATATTTCTGGATCGTTGTTGTTGGAATATTCTGTATAGGTTCGCTTATATTTAAACGTTCCAAGATTCACTTTGCAGATGTATTGTGATAGTAATAGTAAACGACTTAAAAATGTACTTTGAAAGTCACAGATGTCCTATATGCCATCATTAGATAACTGGCATAAGACATTTTCTGGAGACGTTTACTAAAGTAATACTTGATTGGAGATTGGTATGTCAGAACAAAGAGAGGTCGCGATAGAGGTCAAGAATATCACAAAGCTCTATAAGCTTTATGATAAGAACTCCGACCGGCTCAAAGAAGCGCTTGGACTTACTAAGCAGAAGAAGTATCATGAAAAGCTTGCGCTTAATAACATAGATCTTACAGTACACAGAGGCGAGACAGTCGGAATCATCGGAACCAACGGATCCGGTAAATCTACTCTTTTAAAGATCATAACAGGTGTTCTTACACCTACAAACGGAACAGTTAATGTTAACGGCCGTATTTCAGCTCTTCTCGAGCTTGGTGCCGGTTTTAACATGGAATATAACGGAATAGATAATATTTATCTGAATGGTATGATGATCGGTTTTTCAAGAGAAGAGATTAAAAGCCGTATGAATGCCATTTTGGATTTTGCAGATATAGGAGAGTACGTATACCAGCCGGTTAAGACCTATTCAAGCGGTATGTTTGTCCGTCTTGCATTTGCTCTTAATATAAATATTGATCCTGAGATACTTATTGTTGACGAGGCACTTTCTGTTGGAGACGTTTTCTTCCAGGCTAAGTGCTATCACAAGTTTGAAGAGTTCAAGAAGCAGGGTAAGACTATCCTTTTCGTATCTCATGATCTGTCCAGCATTAGTAAATACTGCGACAGAGCAGTTCTTATAAACCAGGGAGTAAAGCTTGGTGAAGGAACTCCCAAAGAGATGATCGATATCTACAAGCAGGTTCTTGTAGGCCAGTACACTCCAACAGAAAATAAGGAGCAGGCACTTAACCTTCTTGAAGACGAAGATATCAGAAAGCGTGCCGGAGAAGATGCTGATGAAGCAGATTCCAAAGTTGGCACACCAATGGAAGACAGACATAAAAAGGGCAAGAATTCCGCAAAGCCTGAGCCTTCTCAAAATGACATGGTGGGAAAAAATCCTAATGTCCTTGAGTATGGTGATGGAGCAGCACAGATCAAAGATTATTTTATTACTGATAAAAATGGTAACAGAGTATCTTCTGTTCAGAAGGGCGAAGAGTGCTCAATCCATATGTCAGTAGAATTTACAAAGGATTGTCCTGCACCTATTTTTGCATTTACACTTAAAAATATCCTCGGAATAGAAATAACCGGTACCAATACAATGTTTGAGAAAGCTTTTCTGTCACCTGTGAAAAAGGGGGATCGAAAGAATATCACATTCACACAGAAGATAGATCTTCAGGGTGGTGAGTACCTGATTTCTTTTGGCGTAACAGGATATGAACAGGAAAACTTCACCGTA
>CAMVNV010000114.1 GCA_947168935.1 uncultured Butyrivibrio sp.
CTGCGCTGGATTTCCTTGTCAAGAATTCTGGAGATCGTCACAACCTTGAAGTGGATTTCTTCGGTGGTGAGCCTCTTATGAACTGGGAGGTTGTTAAGCAGATCGTAGAGTATGGTCGTAGCATTGAGAAGGAGGCTGGAAAGAATTTCCGCTTCACTATTACTACTAACGGTACTCTTCTTACCAAGGAAATACTTGATTATTGCAACAAAGAGATGGGTAACATAGTCCTTTCAATTGACGGACGTAAGGAAGTCAATGATAAAATGAGACCTAATGCAGCAGGTCATGGAATGTATGACATGATCGTTCCTAAATATCTTGAAGTTGCTAAGTCAAGACATCAGCTTAGATACTTTGTTAGAGGTACATTTACTCATAACAACCTTGACTTCTCAGAAGATGTTAAACATCTTGCAGATCTTGGATTTAAGCAGATCTCAATGGAGCCTGTTGTTGCAAAGCCTGAAGACTGGTATGCAATCAAGGAAGAAGATCTTCCACAGCTTAAAGAAGAATATGATAAGCTTGCTAAGATTTATCTTCAGTATCGCAAAGAGGGAAGAGGATTTAATTTCTTCCACTTCAACATTGACCTTTCAGGTGGTCCTTGTGTAGCTAAGCGCCTTTCCGGATGTGGAAGCGGATGTGAGTATGTTGGTGTTACTCCTTGGGGTGATATCTATCCTTGCCATCAGTTTGTTGGTAATGAAGACTTTATCATGGGTAACGTCTTTGAAGGAATCAAACGCACTGACATTCAGCAGCAGTTCAAGGAGAGCAATGTTTACTCAAGACCTGAGTGCCAGAAGTGTTTTGCAAGATACTATTGCAGCGGTGGTTGTAGTGCTAATGCATATAACTTTAATGGTAATATCAACACCGTATATAAAGAAGGTTGTGAACTTCAACGTAAGCGCATTGAATGTGCGATTATGATAAAAGCGGCACTTGCTGAAGAAGCAGATGTCCAAAACGTGGGTTAACGGAGGTTATAAAAATGAAGAAGTTAAAGCAGGTACTGCCTTTACTTGTAGTATTGGCCGTACTGGTAGGATTGTTCTATGTTGCTTGGCATGGAGTAGGAGAAACAAGAGATGGCTCTATGCACGACATAAACTTCGGTCTTGATCTTGCAGGTGGTGTCAGCATCACTTATCAGGTAGCTGGTGAAAATGGTGGAGCACCAACTGCTCAGGAGATGGATGATACTGTATCAAAGCTCTCAAAGCGTGTTGCTTCCGAGCTTAATACAACTGAAGCTTCTGTATATAAAGAAGGATCAGATCGTATCACAGTAGAAATTCCTGGTGCTACAGATGAGATCTTTGAGACTCTTTCAACACCTGGTAATCTGTATTTCATTCGTGAGTACAATGATGCTGGATCTCCAAACTATTATGATCCATATGGAATGGGATACTCAGCATTTTATATGCTTGCAGATGGTGTAACAATTGATTCACTTCAGGCAAGTGGAGATATCGTTCTTTCTGGTGAAGATATCGCTGATGCACAGGCTGGAATCGATAATTCAGGAACTGGTTCAGAATACATCGTAGAGCTTACACTTACAGCTGAAGGTGCAAAGAAGTTCGCAACAGCTACAGAAGCTGCTTATGCTAATGGATGGACAATCGGTATTTACTACGATGGAGCTTTCATAAGCGTTCCTAGAGTTCAGGCTGTAATTTCAGATGGTAAGGCATCAATTACAGGTATGGGTTCATATGAATCTGCTGAAAACCTTGCATCAACAATCCGTATCGGTGGACTTGATGTTTCTCTTACAGAGCTTCGTGCAAACGTTGTGGGTGCTCAGCTTGGTGCTAGTGCTATTCACACAAGTAAGATTGCAGCTATGATCGGTCTTGCACTTATCGTTCTGTTTATGGTAATCATTTTCAGAGTGCTTGGTGTTGCAGCATCTATGGCTCTTGGTTTTTACTGCTGCTTCATGGTAATATTGCTTTCTGCATTTGATATTACACTTACACTTCCTGGTATTGCAGGTATCATCCTTTCAATCGGTATGGCGGTTGATGCTAACGTACTTGTATTTGCACGTATCAGAGAAGAGATTGCAGCTGGGTCAGCTGTCGATAAGGCTATGAAAGCCGGATATTCAAAGGCTCTTTCAGCTATCCTTGATGGTAACATCACAACACTTATTGCAGCCGGCGTTCTTGGTCTTCGTGGAACAGGTTCAGTAAGAGGTTTTGCTATAACTCTTGCACTTGGTATTCTTGTTTCCATGTTTACTGCTCTTGTTGTTACAAGAGGTATTTCTTCACTCCTTTTCAATCTTGGATTCAAGGCTGAAGGCTTCTATGGTAAGGCTAAAGATCCTAAGAAGATCGATTTTGTATCAAAGAGAAATATCTTCTATGCAATTTCAGTTATCATAATGGTTGCTGGTATTGGAACATGTGCATATAACCATGTAGCTGGTAATCATGCATTTAACTATTCAATTGATTTCGTAGGTGGTACAGCTACAACAGTATCATTTGCAGAAGGTCAGACTCCTTCAGTTGAAGACCTTGAAAACGTAATCGAGCCTGCTGTTATAAATGCAGCATCTACTGCTGATGCTAATCTTAAGAATCTTTCAATTTCTCACCAGATTGTTAAGGATCAGAATCAGGTTGTATTAAAGACTCAGACTCTTTCAACAGATGCTTCACAGGCTGTTCATGAACTTCTTACAACAACTTATGGTGCTACAGATGTAACATATAACACAATCAGTGCAACTATCAGTGATGAGATGACAAGTGATGCAAGCTGGGCTACAATTATCGCACTCATCCTAATGCTTATCTATATCTATTTCAGATTTAGAGATATCCGCTTCGGCGCAAGTGCTATCATTGCTCTTGCTCATGATGCTATCATGGTTGTTATGTGCTATGCATTTACAAGACTTGAAGTTGGAAGCACATTTATCGCTGTAGTACTTACTATCATCGGTTACTCAATCAACGATACAATCGTTACATTCGACCGTATCCGTGAGAATCAGCATGGTATTCGTTCTCAGGAACAGCTTAAGGAACTTGTTAACGATTCAGTTAACCAGACTCTTACAAGATCACTGTTTACATCTATCACAACATTCATTATGGTACTTTGCCTGTATGTTGTAGGTGTTCAGGATATCAAGACTTTCGCACTTCCTCTTATGGTTGGTGTAATAAGTGGTACATATTCTTCAATCTGCATAGCATCACAGCTGTGGTTCTCTATGAAGAAGAAAAGTGTAGAAAAGGCTTAACCTATTCTAAAAGAATTAAGACTGCAGGAAGTTTAATAGCTTTCTGCAGTTTTTTATTGCATAATGATTGCATGTATTAGAATGTACAAATTCTTGTATTTGAGCTTTTGTAACATGCATATACTGAAAATATTACAAAGGGAATCTGAATTAATGGCAAAATGGATGATCGCAGCCAAGAAGGCTGATTTTGATGCAATAGCAAAGCAGTTTCATATAAGTCCTATTACTGCAAGGCTGCTTAGAAACAGAGGACTTATTGAAACAGAAGATATCCAAAGGTATCTTTATGGTGGCCGTGAAGACTTAAGAGATGCACATGATCTTACTGATATAGAAAAAGCTGCTGATATAATGAAGGATAGGATTGATTCTGGAAGTAAGATAAGGATCATAGGTGACTATGACGTTGATGGAATTTGCTCTTCATACATTCTTTGGGCAGGACTAACATTTGCTGCAAAGGGTTCCAAATCCGTAAACGCAGTCAATTGTGTGACTGACTACAGGCTCCCTGATAGAATTATGGATGGATATGGACTTAACGAAAGGCTTGTCCATGAAGCGAAAGATGACAATATCGATACTATAATTACTTGTGATAATGGTATAGCTGCCTATGAGCAGGTTCAGCTTGCTAAAGATCTTGGACTTACCGTGGTCGTTACAGACCATCATGAAGTTCCCATCGTAAAAGAAGGGGATGAAGAAAGGCAGATCCTGCCGCCGGCAGATGCAGTAGTTGATCCTAAAAGACATGATTGTAATGTGAAGTTTAAGGAGATATGCGGCGGAGTTGTTGCATATAAGTTTCTCCAGATCCTTTTTGAAAAATACGAAGAATCAGGCTGGAAGTATTCAGCCTCTGAAATAGATGCATTTTTTAATGAAATGCTTGAGTTTGCAGCATTATCAACAGTGTGCGATGTAATGCCTATAGAAGATGAGAACAGAGTTCTTGTCAGAGAAGGACTTAAGCAGATGGAGAATTCCAGTAACCTTGGCCTTAGTTGCCTTATAAACGTTAACGGTCTTCAGGGAAGCAAGATATCTGCTTATCATCTGGGCTTTGTAATAGGACCTTGTCTTAATGCTACTGGAAGACTTGACAGCGCTATGAGAGGTCTTGATCTTCTTACGGCAACAAGTGAGATGACAGCCGTAAATATTGCTGGTGACCTTAAGGCGCTTAATGACAGCAGAAAGACAATGACTCAGCTTGGAGTAGATCAGGCAACTGCTGAGATGGATAAATGTGGAAAGGAACTTCCCAAAGTTATAGTCCTCTATCAGCCAGATCTTCATGAGTCTATTGCTGGAATAGTTGCAGGAAGAGTAAGAGAGAAATATACAAGACCAACTATTGTCCTTACTAACGCTCATGATGGTGTTAAGGGAAGTGGAAGATCTACAGAGAATTACGACATGTTCAGAGCTTTATCTGAGTGCAAAGATCTTTTTACAAAGTTTGGTGGACATAAAATGGCGGCAGGACTCTCCCTGCCTACTGAAAATGTTGAGGAGCTGAGAAGAAGACTTAACGAAAACTGTGATCTTACAGATGAGGATTTTGTTGAGATCAAACATCTTGATATGGTTCTTCCGCTTCAGTATTTAAGCCTTTCTCTTATAAGAGAGTTTGAAATTCTGGAACCTTTTGGCAATGGCAATGATAAGCCATCTTTTGCAGCCCGTGATATCAGAATTAAGTCAGGGCGCATTATGGGCAAAAACAGGAACTGCGGTAAATACAAAATTGCTGACGCAAGTGGCCGTGAATACGAAATGGTTTATTTTGGCAATATGGAAAAATGGCACGATTTCCTAACAGAGCGATATGGAAATGCCATTATAGATGCGTTATATAATAATAGTGTAAATGAAGATATTGTTCTGAATATAGCTTATTACCCTGATATTAACTCATGGCAGGGCAGAGAGAGTCTGCAGATTGTAATGACTGATTTTTGTTGAAATCATCAGATTATAACTGTAATGATGTAGATAAAATCAAGTTATGGAATAATGATCAGGGCCAGGATATAAAGAATAAATGTATATTATTTCTTTTTATATAACTAAGTCATAAATACAAGGAGATACACACATGAAGCTTACAACTTTGCTTGAGAAAATCGAATATAAAGCCTTCGAAGGAAATACTGGTAACGAAGCTGATATTTCAAATGTTGAGATTAAGTCAGTTGTTAACAATTCCAAGAAGATCGAAGAAGGTTGCTTCTTTATGTGTATTAAGGGAGCTAACTTTGATGGTCATTCTGTTGCAGCGCAGGCTGCTGAGCAGAAGGCTGCAGCGATCCTTGTTCAGGATGATGTAATACTTCCTGAAGACTGCAAGATGCCTGTTATCCGTGTTAAGGATACAAGATATGCTATGGCATTTGTTTCAGCTGCATGGTTTGGAAATCCTGCTACAAAGCTTAAGACAATCGGTATTACAGGTACTAAGGGTAAGACAACAACTACTTATCTTATTAAGAGCATGCTTGAAAATGCAGGACATAAGGTAGGTCTTATTGGTACTATCGAGGTAGTAATTGGCGATAAGCACATCCCTGCAAAGAATACAACACCTGAGTCATATGACCTTCAGGAGTATATGAGACAGATGGTAGATGAAGGATGCGATAGCCTTGTTATGGAAGTATCCTCACAGGCGCTTATGCAGCACAGAAGCCAGGGATTTGTTTATGATCTTGGTATATTTACAAATATTGAGCCTGATCACATCGGACCTGATGAACACAAGGATTTCGATGATTATATGCACTGCAAGGGTCTTTTATTCAAGCAGTGTAAGGTTGGTATTGCAAACGCTGATGACGAGCATATGGAGCAGGTTGTTGAGGGACATACATGTAAGCTCGAGACCTTTGGCTTCTCAGAAAAAGCTGATATTAGAGCAATAAACCTTGCTTATATCAGAAAGCCTGGACAGCTTGGAGTATTCTTCGACACAGAAGGCCTTATCGAGCTTCATGCAGAAGTTCGTACTCCTGGTAAATTCTCTGTTTACAATGCCCTTTGTGCTATTGCAGTTGCAAGACACTTTGACTGTACAGATGATGAGATAGCTACTGCGCTTAAGAATGCTAAAGTTAAGGGCCGTATAGAGATGGTCAATGTGTCTGATGACTTCACACTTATGATCGACTATGCCCACAATGCAATGGCACTTAAGAGCCTTCTTTCAACTCTTAAGGATTATCGTCCTAACCGTCTTGTATGCCTCTTTGGATGCGGCGGTAACAGATCAAAGCTTCGCCGTTATGAGATGGGAGAAGTAAGCGGAAGACTTGCGGACTTTACTATTATCACATCTGATAACCCAAGATTTGAAGAGCCACTTGATATCATTCATGATATCGAGATCGGTATGAAGAAGACTGATGGTAAGTATGTTGAGATCCCTGACAGAAAAGAAGCTATCGCTTATGCGATCGATAATGCTCAGAAGGGCGATATCATCATTCTTGCAGGAAAAGGTCATGAAGATTATCAGGAGATCAAGGGCGTTAAGTATCCTATGGACGAAAGAGATCTCATCGCTGATATCATGAAAGAACGCATGTGACAATTCCTGATGAGTTAGCATATAAATAGAATTAAAGTGCTAACACTAAATTAGTTATCAAAAAAATAATATATACACCTCTATAATGAACAAAAAGAAAGGCAGGGCGATAAGATATTATTGTCTCTGCCTTTCTTTTTTCGTGAAGTCTATTTTCACTCTTCATTTTTCATGTGCCGCTCTTTCTGATACAATTGATAGGGTGCCATAAGGTGACAAGATAATATCCGGCATGAGGACTAATATGGACAATACTACTGAATCAAATATATACGCCAAGATAATCATAGATATATCCCACGAACAGGTTGACAGGACTTTCTGTTATAAGATTCCAAAGGCCCTTGAGGGAAGCATAGATATAGGAAGCTGTGTGCAGATTCCATTTGGACGAGGCAATAATATCAGGACTGGCTATGTCATGGAGCTCACAGATACTGCTGATTTTGATCCTTCTAAGATCAAAGAGATTGTTTCCATCGCAACTGAGAACCTGCCGGCTGAAGATATTTTCATAAAGCTTGCTGCCTGGATGAAGCAAAGATATGGTTCAACCATGTATGCCGCTTTAAAGACAGTTCTTCCTGCACATAAGAAGCAGACAACCCTTAAACACAAGTTCATATCCCTTCGTATGGCACAGCGCGAAGCCACAGAGTATCTCTATGAATGCAGGTCCAAGAACAGGAAGGCACAGGAGAGGCTTCTTGCAGAGCTTTTGACAGAGCCAGAGGAAAGGATTCCTTATGAACTGGTAACAGGTAAGCTCAATATTTCTGCGTCGACTATCAGAAGCCTTAAAGAGAAGTGTGTCATCAACGTTACTGAAGAAGAGTATTACCGCAACCCTGTTAATATAAACGCTGATGGGGCCAAGAGGCTGAACCTTTCTGATGAGCAGCAGCACGTTGTAGACAAGGTTATAAGTGATTTTGATGACAATATCAAAAAGACCTATCTTGTTCATGGCATAACAGGAAGCGGCAAGACGGAAGTCTATATCCGCATGATAGAAGAGATAATAGCAAGGGGCAAACAGGCAATAGTCCTAATCCCTGAGATATCCCTTACCTATCAGACGCTTATGCGCTTTTATCGCCACTTTGGAGAGAGAGTATCAGTTATGAACTCAACCCTTTCTCCTGGGGAAAAATATGATCAGTTTGAAAGGGCAAGAAATGGCCAGCTTGATATTATAATTGGACCTCGTTCAGCTCTTTTTACCCCATTTCCAGATCTTGGACTTATAATAATAGATGAGGAGCATGAACCTGCGTATAAATCGGAGCAGATGCCCAAGTACCATGCAAGAGAGACAGCAATAGAGCTTTCTAAGCTTGTAAAGGGCGGAGCAAGCGTTGTTCTTGGAAGTGCGACACCATCACTTGAAGCTTATTACAGAGCGGTTTCAGGTGAATACGAGCTTTTTGAACTTACCAAAAGACTTACAGGCGGAACACTTCCGGAAGTTGAATGCGTAGATTTAAGAGATGAGCTTAGAAGCGGCAACAGATCTATTTTTTCAAGAAGTCTTCAGGAAGGAATAGAGGACAGGCTTGGGAAGCATGAGCAGCTAATGCTCTTTATAAACAGAAGAGGACTTGCGGGCTTTGTATCCTGCAGAAGCTGCGGACATGTATTCAAATGCCCACATTGCGATGTATCCCTTTCAGAGCATAGGGGAGGACGTCTTGTATGCCACTACTGCGGCTATTCAGAGCCTATAACAAGGATATGTCCTGAGTGCGGATCCAAGTATGTTTCAGCTTTTAGGGCAGGAACAGAGCAGATAGAAAAAGAAGTGCACAAGTACTGGCCACAGGCACGAGTACTTAGGATGGATGCTGATACCACAAGGACTAAGGACAGCTACCAGAAGATATTATCTGCTTTTTCCAATGAAGAAGCAGATATACTCATCGGAACCCAGATGATAGTTAAGGGGCACGATTTTCCTAAGGTTACCCTGGTGGGTGTGCTGGCAGCAGATATGTCCCTTTATGCCAATGACTACAGGGCAGCAGAAAGAACCTTCCAGCTACTGACACAGGCTGCCGGAAGGGCAGGAAGAGGCGAGCTTAAAGGTAAGGTTATAGTTCAAAGCTATCAGCCTGACCACTATGCGATCCAGACCGCTGCAAGACAGGATTACAACGCTTTCTACGATGAGGAGATTGCTTACAGAAGACTATTGGCTTATCCTCCAGTTGCACATATGATGGCAGTTCAGATCACATCTAAAAATGAAGAAGCGGGAATTGCCTTTTCCAATAGGCTCAGGACCATTTTGGAGCAGCCTATAGTTCCTTTCCTTGAGATGGGAGAGGGAGAATTATCCCCATCCGCATACGTAAGGGGAAGCCTTATGGAGAGCGAAAAGCCAGTTATTATAGGGCCGGCCGCAGCAAATATATCAAAAATTAATGATGTTTTCAGATTTGTTATATATGTTAAGTCAGCAGATTATGCTATATTAACTAAGATGAAAGATAAAATAGAACGGTATACCGCTAAGCTTATGGAAGCTGGACAATACCGTGGATATTCGGTACAATTTGATTTTGACCCTATTAACGGGTTCTGATCATTTAAATAATATACGAAGTGTTATGGAGGTAAATGATGGCTATTAGACAGATTCGTGAATATGGTGATGATGTACTTACAAAGAAGTGCAAACCTGTCAAGGAGATGACAGATTCAATACAGGAACTTATCGATGATATGTTCGAAACTATGTATGAGGCTAATGGTGTAGGCCTTGCAGCACCTCAGGTTGGAATCCTTAAAAGGATCATGGTAATCGACTGCACTGGCGAAGATCCATTTGTATTCATCAATCCTGAGATTCTTGAGACAAGCGGCGAGCAGACAGGATACGAGGGATGCCTTTCTATTCCTGGAAAAAGCGGCGTAGTTACAAGACCTGACCATGTAAGAGTTAAGGCTCTTGACCGCGATATGAATGAGTTCGAGCTTGAAGCAGATGAGCTTTTTGCACGTGCTATCTGCCATGAATGTGAGCACCTTGATGGACATATGTATGTTGAAAAGGTATCAGGTGGAATTGAAGGCCTCGTTGACAACGAAGAACTTTATAAGGACGAAGACTGATGAAAATAGTATATATGGGAACTCCTGACTTTGCAGTTGGAGCATTAAAAGCACTTTGCGAAGCAGGATTTGACGTTGTGTGTGCAGTTACACAGCCCGATAAACCAAAAGGAAGAAGTGGAAAACTTGTTTTTTCTCCGGTAAAAGAATATGCGATAGAAAAAAATATCCCTGTATTCCAGCCAGAGAAGATCAGAACACCTGAAAGTGTTGAGTATTTAAAAGGCCTTGATGCTGACCTTTACGTAGTAGCAGCATTTGGTCAGATCCTCTCTCAGGAAGTTCTTGATATTCCAAAGTTCGGATGCGTTAATATCCATGCATCTCTTTTGCCAAAATACAGAGGAGCAGCGCCTATTCAGCAGGCACTCCTTGATGGTAACAAAAAGACCGGTGTAACTCTTATGCAGATGAATGCCGGAATGGATACAGGTGACATCCTTATGCAGGAAACCCTTGAGATTACTGATGAGGACACAGCAGGAACTCTTTTTGATAAGCTTATGGACCTTGGAGCTGACATGATCGTACGCGCAGTTCCTATGATCGAAAAAGGTGAGCTTACTCCTGTGCCTCAGGACAATGATAAGGCAACTAAGGTTGGCAAGTTCTCTAAAGAGATGGGAATCATCGACTGGACAAAGGATGCTGCCTATATAGACAGACTTATCAGGACTATGGATCCTTGGCCAAGTGCTTTCACACACTGGAATGAAAAGACGCTCAAGATCTGGAAGGCAAAGCCATCTGACGTATCATCAAATGCATCTGCTGGTGAGATCTTTGAAGTAGCCAAGAATTCATTCAAGGTTAGTACAGGGGCCGGATCACTTGAAGTATTTGAAGTTCAGCTCGAAGGCAAAAAACGTATGTCTGCAGGCGATTTCATGAGAGGTAATCACGTAGAAGCAGGGCAGAAACTTAGCTGATACTATAAGGGGGATATCATTATGCATTATTATTCTTTTGACTGGACATATTTACTTGTAATTGCGGGAGCACTCCTTAGCATAATTGCAAGCTACAATGTAAAAGCGTCATATAATAAATATGCCAGAGTTGCCAATATGCGCGGTATCACAGGCGCAGAAGCAGCAATGCGCATACTTGAAGCCAATAACGTAAGAAACGTTCAGGTAAGACACGTAAGCGGAGAACTTACTGACCACTATGATCCCAGAAGTCAGACCGTTAATCTGTCTGACTCTGTATATAATTCAACATCAGTTGCAGCTCTTGGAGTTGCAGCTCACGAATGCGGACACGTTATGCAGCACGAGACAGGATATACACCTATCAAGATCCGTACTGCATTAGTACCTGCAGCTAATATTGGATCAAGATTTGGAATCTATATTGTTATTCTTGGACTTATTCTTGCATTTGAACCATTAACAACAATTGGAATCTGGGTATTTTCACTTGCAGTTCTGTTCCAGATAGTAACTCTTCCTGTTGAGTTCGATGCATCAAGAAGAGCTCTTTCAATGCTTGAAGGCTACGGATTGATGGGCCAGGAAGAAGTTGGCGGAGCAAGGAAAGTCCTTACCGCAGCAGCTCTTACATATGTGGCAGCAGCCGCATCATCTGTAATGCAGCTTGTAAGGCTTTTGATAATCAGGGATAGAAGAAGATAATGATAAGCGAAAGAGAAATAGCACTGGATATAATCATGGAGACAGATAAGGGAGATGCATCGCACTCCCTTATTCGTGATGTATTGGGAAAATACGATTATCTTGAGCCAAGGCAGAAGGCTTTTATAAAAAAGCTCGCCCAGGGAACCATGGAGCGTCGCATCACCCTTGATTACATCACGGACCAGTTTGCAAGCGTCAAAACCGCTAAGCAAAAGCCCCTTATTAGAAGCCTATTGAGGATGAGTGTGTACCAGATCATGTTCCAACATCAAGACTCCGCTCTCGCTTTATGAATTGATGTTTGGGATGATGGATTAACGATTATCAA
>CAMVNV010000115.1 GCA_947168935.1 uncultured Butyrivibrio sp.
GGTTGAGGATTGTATCCATCATACCAGGCATAGATGCACGAGCACCTGAACGAACAGAAACAAGAAGAGGATTCTGAAGATCACCAAACTTCTTTCCATTCTCTTTTTCCATCCAAGCAACACCTTCCATTGCCTGTGCCATGATTTCGTCGTTAATCTTACGACCGTCCTCATAGTACTGAGTACAAGCCTCAGTTGTGATTGTGAAACCCTGTGGAACCGGAAGTCCGATCTCAGTCATTTCAGCAAGGTTAGCGCCTTTTCCTCCCAGGAGATTGCGCATGGACATGTTACCTTCTTTGAAGGTATAAACCCACTTATTAGCCATTTTCTTCCCTTTCTTCGCAGATCTTTCCAAAATAAATCTGCAATTCCCTATACTTTTTTTATAATCATCTGCAGATTTAAGACCCTGTCCAGAAACGAACTCGAATTCAATGTAATCTCATTTAGTTCCTGAACAGAACCTTAATCATGCAGATATTATCAAGATTAACTCAGCTGCGTGTAATCACGCGTGCCCTCTTCCATAAATTGATCAGCTTTTTCTATCATAGATTCTGCCTTCTCTTTCACGTCAGGGATAAAGCTGTCAAAAATAAAGATATCAAACTTGCCTCTGGCCTTGTCTAAAGCATCCTGGTCCTTAATAGTCCAGGCCGCTGCTGTATTTCTATAAAGTCTTCTGACAATACGCCTTGACATGTTTCTTTCGTGTTTGTAATTATATGCTACAAAATCCGGTCTTGTAATGAAGTTAAGGAGCAGATATGACGGTATCTTCCATATCCTGGAATGGAACTCGTCCTTCTCATCCTTGAGGAACTCTTCTGCAAGCTGTCCTCTCATAACTTCCGGATGATGCTTCCTGTACCATATAAGTCCAAGCGGATTGAAGGATTCTATACAGTAATCGCCCTTGTAGCTGCGAAGAAGACCATCTGCCACAGGACATACGCCTGTATCAAAGGCTTCAATCTTAAGCTCAATGATAAGCGGAACCTTTCCATCAACCATCTTAAGAAAATCTTCGAATTTTGGAATCTTCTCTTCTGAATCCAGAAGGTGAAAATGCTGCAATTCCTCATAAGAATAGTCACCGATCTTACCTCTTACTCCAAGGCTGCCATCAAGGTTATGAATGGGATAATGTGACTCGAATCCCTTGTCATATCTTGCAACTCTGGCAAGTGTAAAATCATGGAAAATCACCGGAATACCATCTCTTGTGAGCTGAACGTCACACTCGATGCCATATCCGGCTTCTACTGCCTTCCTAAAGGCGGCCATTGAGTTCTCTGGTGCATTGGAATGGTTATCATGAAGACCACGATGTGCGTATAACTTGCCAACGAACGGCTTTTTGGAAGGTTTTTTAATTATTCTTGGCATTACAGCAGCCAGATACAGTCCCCCAATTGCAGCCGGTATAGATGCTAATGTCAGCAATATTTTCTTAGAACTCATTACTTTTACCAACCTCTTAAGAATTTGTGAAAATCCTCACAAACGCCACTTGCTTATTTTAATACATAGGCGTTTTAATGGCAAGCGTTACTTTTAAATTCGACTACTGTTTTTGCCAAAAATCCACTCCTAATTTTACACAAAATTTCAAAGCGTTTTTTGTGTATTTTTATGTCATCAAGTCTACAATAAGTATTTTCCCAACCAAAAACCTCTGAAGAGCAAGTCTCCAGAGGTTGATGATAATTTTTATCTGCAGATCATTAAGCCTGTCTTTCAGAATCGCCATGCTTTACAAGAAGCATTGTAACGAACGCAAGTGTCGAAAACACAAATGCATATGGGAACAAAGTTCTGTAGGAAACATGCTCTAAAAGGATACCGGATGCTATAGGTGTAAATACCTGTGCAGCCATACTAAAAGTATAGTAGTAACCAGTATACTTACCAATGTCTGATGCGTTGGACATCTGAACTACCATAGGATAGGAATTAACGTTAATTGAAGCCCAGCCAAAGCCGATCAGAATAAACATAAAGACGATTGCATTGGAGTATCCTGTTGCAAACGCTCCGGCAAGGTAACATATACTCATAATAGATACGCCCATAAGAATAGTCTTCTTACGGCCAATCTTAGATGATATCCATCCAATAGGAAGATATGAAATAACCGCTGCTATAGTAGCGATCATAAGGCAGTTGGCATAAGCTCCGTTCTTGAGCCCCCATACCTCTTCAACATATCTGGAAAAAGCAGTTGTGACTGCATTGTAAGCTGTGAACCACAAAAGAACTGATATAAGGAGAAAAGATAAACTTCTCTTAACCCCAGGTGCCATTGAAGTATCCTTGTCGATAGTGCCATCTTCTTTTGCTTTCGCAACCTTTTCAGATGCTTCATCATCAGCGTCGTTCATGGAAAGGCCTGCAGCTTCAACTTCTTTGGTAACCTTGTCACGTATACTATTTTCATGGATAGTGAAAAATAAAATAACAACGCACACTACCATAGCTACGCTAATAGCAAGAGCCAGCGGTGTATAGTTAGTCTTGGACTGATCATCAGCATCTTTTAAAAGAAGTGATATCATAGCCAGCGTATATACAGCACCCACTGTACCCATGAGATTGATGATAGCATTGGCACGAGAACGAAGCGGAGGCGGCGTAAGATCAGGCATCATCGCAACTGCAGGTGACCTATATATACCCATTGAAACAAGTAAAAGCAAAAGAATCACTATAAACAGCGCAAGCCTTCCAGGAACGTTGGCAACATTAATGAGAATCTGGAACAAAATAGTTGAAGCCACTGTTCCTATAAGTATAAAAGGCATTCTCTTACCAACTTTAGTATTGGTCTTATCTGATAAGGTTCCAAAAAGTGGAAGCAAAAACAGCGCAAATATATTATCAAGCGCCATGATAAAACCAGTGATACCCTCTCCCAGACCAAATGTGTACTTCAGAATTCGTGGAATCTCATTGTCATAGAACTGCCAGAAAATGCAGATGGACATGAAGGCAAATCCGATTAAGATAGTCCTCCCATAGTTAAGCTTAAGTTTCATAAACTGCTCCCCCTTATGATTAGTTTATACAACCATAATCTCGCATAAACTCTATGATTTAACCCAATTTTCATTATACAGTCTATATATTTTATTAGCAACAAACTCCCCATTTGATTATATTTGTCAAAGGTCCGAACACCGCCTTGGCAAAAAGAAAAGCCAGCGCAATCTGCACTGGCCTTTCGGTAATTAATCATCTTCTTCGTCTTCTTCAGTTGTCTGGTAAACGGTTCTCTTACGAGCCATCTCATCGCTTTCAAGATATTCGTCGTAAGTTGTGCGCTTATCGATAAGTGATCCATCTGGAAGGATTTCCATGATTCTGTTAGCTGTTGTCTGTACAACCTGGTGGTCACGGCAAGCGAAGAGCTCAACTCCCTTGAACTTGATCATACCCTGGTTGAGGGCTGTAATGGATTCCATGTCAAGGTGGTTTGTAGGCTCATCGAAGATCAGGCAGTTAGCACCTGAGATCATCATTTTGGAAAGAAGGCATCGAACCTTCTCACCACCGGAGAGGATCTTAACCTTCTTAACGCCGTCTTCACCAGCGAAAAGCATACGTCCAAGATATCCTCTTACGTATGTCGCATCCTTGATCTCTGAATACTGTGTAAGCCAGTCAGCGATTGTATAGTCGTTATCGAATTCCTTAGTATTGTCCTTAGGGAAGTATGCCTGAGATGTTGTAACACCCCACTTATAAGTACCTTCATCAGGTTCGATCTCGCCCATGAGGATCTGGAAAAGTGTTGTCTTTGCAAGCTCTGTTCCGCCTACAAATGCAACTTTGTCATCATGCTGTATTACGAATGAAACATCATCAAGAACCTTAACTCCGTTAACAGTTTTTGAAAGATGCTCAACTGTAAGTACTTCGTTACCGATCTCACGATTAGGTCTAAAGTCGATGTAAGGATACTTACGGCTTGAAGGTCTGATGTCATCAAGCTCGATCTTCTCGAGAGCTCTTTTTCTTGAAGTAGCCTGCTTACTCTTTGAAGCGTTAGCTGAGAATCTGGCAATGAACTCTTTGAGCTCTTTGATCTGCTCTTCCTTCTTCTTATTAGCTTCCTTCATCTGACGGATCATCAGCTGTGATGACTCGTACCAGAAGTCATAGTTACCAGCGTAGAGCTGAATCTTGCCATAGTCGATATCTGCGATATATGTGCAGACTTTATTGAGGAAGTAACGGTCATGTGATACTACGATGACTGTGTTCTCGAAGTTGATAAGGAACTCTTCAAGCCATGCAATAGCATCAAGGTCAAGGTGGTTAGTAGGCTCGTCGAGGAGAAGAATATCAGGGTTACCGAAAAGAGCTCTTGCAAGAAGAACCTTAACCTTCTGGGCACCGTTTAATTCCTTCATAAGCTTTGTATGAAGCTCTGTCTCGATTCCAAGGCCGTTAAGAAGTGACTCTGCGTTAGCTTCAGCTTCCCATCCGTCCATCTCAGCAAATTCAGCTTCGAGCTCTGATGCTCTGATACCGTCTTCGTCAGAGAAATCTTCCTTGGCATAGATAGCGTCCTTTTCCTCCATAACTTCGAGGAGACGTGCGTTACCGCCGATTACTGTATTAAGGACCTGATTGTCATCATATTTGAACTGGTCCTGCTCCAGGAAAGAAAGACGCTGACCAGGTGTCATTGAAATGTCACCGTTAGTAGTCTCGATCTTACCTGAAAGGATCTTAAGGAAAGTAGACTTACCGGCACCATTAGCTCCGATGATACCGTAGCAGTTACCTTCTGTGAACTTGATATTTACATCTTCGAAAAGAGCCTTTTTACCGACTCTAAGTGTTACTCCATTTGCCTGTATCATATTTTACCTCTTAATTAATGTGAAAATGCACCACTGCGTATTGTACACAAAAAAATGTGCAATGTAAAGTATCAGCCATGCAGGAAGCTTAGGGCAACAAAAAACGTCTGGCCACAACTTATCGTGTAGCCAGACGGATTGTTTTTAAAGGTCAACCTTAGGAAGTGTATCAAAGCTCTTCTGAAGTTCTTCATCTGTAGGGATGTAATCTGTCATTACGCCGTCATTATACTTCTGGTAAGCAACCATATCGAAGTAACCTGTTCCTGTAAGGCCGAAGAGAATTGTCTTTTCCTCTCCTGTTTCCTTGCATTTAAGAGCTTCGTCGATCGCAACTCTTATAGCATGTGAGCTCTCAGGTGCAGGAAGGATACCTTCTACTCTTGCGAACTGCTGAGCTGCCTCAAATACTGATGTCTGCTCAACGCTTCTTGCTTCCATAAGACCATCATCATAGAGCTGAGAAAGGATCGGGCTCATGCCGTGGTATCTAAGTCCGCCGGCATGGTTAGCTGATGGAATGAAGTTACTTCCAAGTGTGTACATCTTAGCAAGAGGACATACCATTCCGGTGTCGCAGAAGTCATATGCATATTTACCTCTTGTAAATGAAGGGCAGCTTGCAGGCTCTACTGCTATGATCTGGTAGTCTTTTTCGCCTCTGAGCTTTTCTCCCATAAATGGTGAGATAAGTCCACCAAGGTTAGATCCGCCGCCTGCGCATCCGATGATGATATCTGGCTTTACGCCGTATTTATCCATTGCAGCCTTAGCTTCAAGACCGATAACTGTCTGATGAAGAAGTACCTGGTTAAGTACGCTTCCAAGAACGTATCTGTAGCCTTCTGTATGAGTTGCTACTTCTACTGCTTCTGAGATAGCGCAACCAAGAGATCCTGTTGTGCCTGGGTGATCAGCGTTGATCTTACGTCCGATCTCAGTCTCCATTGATGGAGAAGGTGTTACGCTTGCGCCGTAAGTACGCATAACTTCACGTCTGAAAGGCTTCTGCTCATAAGAAACCTTAACCATGTATACCTTACAGTCAATTCCAAAATAAGCTGATGCCATGGAAAGAGCTGTACCCCACTGGCCTGCTCCTGTCTCTGTTGTAACGCCCTTAAGCCCCTGCTTCTTAGCATAATATGCCTGAACGATAGCTGAGTTGAGCTTGTGGGATCCGCTGGTGTTATTACCTTCAAATTTGTAATAGATCTTAGCAGGTGTTCCCAGAGCCTTCTCAAGGAAATATGCTCTTACAAGAGGTGATGGTCTGTACATCTTGTAGAAATCCATAATCTCTTCAGGGATGTCGATATAAGGTGTTGTATCGTCAAGTTCCTGCTTAACAAGTTCATCACAAAATACAGGTCTAAGCTCATCAAAAGTCATGGGCTTTAATGTTCCCGGATTAAGAAGTGGTGCAGGCTTATTCTTCATATCTGCTCTGACGTTATACCACTGTTTCGGGATCTCATCTTCACTAAGATATATTTTGTAAGGAATCTTTTTTTCTTCGCTCATTGTGTGTCCCCCTTGAGTTCTAAGTAGATTTATGCTTTAGTGCTTAAAGCGTCCTGGAAAAAGAAATACCCTATCGCTTTTATACTTTAACCCGTTAACGCAGTGCTTTATTTATTAAATCATGTTTTGCCCTTTATTGTCAATTAAAAAGCCAGTCTTAAACTATTAAATCTCCTCTTCTGTACCTCAAAAAAAGATTCGATACACTTTTTCAATATTTCAAATGACCAAAAACATTACCTTCCAGCCGCTTTTTTAATCCCCTCAAGTACAGTCTCCGGAACAAAGAGCTTGCCGTAACCCACAGCAAGATCGATATCCTGCTTGTTTTCCCCATGAAAATCTGAGCCGCCGCTTATAAGAAGGTCATAATCTTCAGCGATCTTCCTTATCTGGCGCTCATCAGCAGGTGTATATGTAGTATAGATAGCTTCGATGCCCACAAGACCTGTGTCCTTAAGCTCTGCTACAAGTGTTCTAAGCTTACCATCTGACATTCCGTAGAGTATGGGATGAGCCAGAATCGGGACTCCGCCTGCATCAAGGACCATCTTAACTGCCATTGCAGGAGTAATCTTTTCCCGTGGAACGAAGCACTCGCAGTTATCTCCTATGTATCTGTCGAAGGCTTCCTGTCTTGACTTGATGTAGCCTTTTTCCAGCATGTAAGCTGCGTAGTGGGCTCTTGTGATAACAGAATCAGGGAAAGCTGCCTGAAGCTCGTCAAAGTCCATAGGTACGCCATGTTCTGTTAAGAGCCTGCACATCTTTCTATTACGGGATATTCTTGAATCAACGAATTCCTGAAGCCTTTGCTGGATCTCAGGATCATCAAAGTGCATGTACAGACCAACTATATGGATATCCTTGCCCTCATAGTCAGTACTGAACTCGATTCCTGGGATTACTTCCAGGTCGTCGTACTTAGCTCCTGCTTCCATGGCTTCTGCAAGGCCGTTTGTCGTGTCGTGGTCTGTAAGAGCAATGGCTGCAAGCCCCTTTTCATGCGCATAATCTATAAGCTGCGCAGGTGTATATGTACCGTCTGATGCGGTTGAATGCGTATGTAAATCTACTGGTCTCATTTGTTCCTCGTCTTTCTTTTTTGTCTAATACATGTACTTCCAGGTACGACGATTACACGATGTAATCAGTACCTGTTTAGAAGTACACGGATGTACTTCTAGGTACGACGATTACACGATGTAATCAGTACCTTTTTTGAAGTACATGGATGTACTTCTAGGTACGAGTATATCACATAACGCGTGTTAAAACATTTTGGGATTGTAGGATTACCAACTGCAAAACGCATTGATAAATAATAATTTTAACTATTATTAAAGCCCCCATCAGCCGAAATATGTTTTACAGCAATTTCAGTATTTTTAGGTTTTTTTCAGTACATGCCAGGAGGGCTCCATATGAGTTTGAGTAAAAAATTTCGCAAGATGCTCAGTCTTGTGCTCGTAACCGTTGTTCTTTCCATGCTTGCATTCCCAAATACTGCAAGAGCCAAAAAAGATGAAGAAGAAACTTTCAAGAATACTATTGGCGGATATACTACTGAAGTAGATCCTGCCGATGCTATAGACCTTGAAAGCGGCGTCACCGTGACAGGCGACACTTCTAATGCAGATTTTGACCTGTACAGGATCACTTCAGAAGGCTCTGATACTCTGACTATTTTCCTGTCCTGCAAGTCCCGCTGTGTTAATCTGTATCTTTTTGATAAAAAAGGTAAATATGTAGATTTTGATACTGTCGAGATCGAAGATGGCTATATCGAAGATGAAGAAGACACAGAAAAAATATATGCGTGGAGCGACGATACAAGCTCGCCTCTTCGTTATGATATCAAAGCTACATACGATGTCGGCAAAGGCAACTATTACATTGTTGTAAATCCAGGCTGGCAGGATACTTATTACGGTGGCCCATATCGCATCACTGCAGCTTTTTCAGAAGATGCTGATATAGAGCCGGAAGATGCTTTCTTATACAAAGAGGAAATTTTTTCCAATACTATAGCATCCTATTATACAGAAGTTGATCCTGCAAACGGAACAGATATTGACAGCGACGAAGAATATGACGGCAACACCTCCAATGCTTCTTTTGACCTGTACAAAATCGGGGTTGCAGATGACGATACTCTTACTATTGAGCTGTCCATCAAGGCTCCAAACGTAAACATGTATGTATTTGACCGTAAGGGCAAAAATGTAGAGTTCACATCAGCAGAAATCGAAGATGGCTATATCGAAAACACAGATCAGGACAAGATTTATGCATGGAGCGATGACACCAGCAGTCCCCTTAGATTTGAAATAGAAGCTGAATATGAAGTAACAAAGGGTATATATTACATTGTCATCTGCCCTGGCTGGCAGGATGAAGATTACGGCGGCAAGTACGACTTTACAGCTTCTCTTGAAGAAGGTTCTGTAGATCCTGAAGACAGAGACGCTTCTACTTCTGTTTCAGGCAAAAAAGGAAGCTCCACATCTGAAACAACAGAATTCACCTACGGAAATTATGCTTTCGAGGTGCCTTCCTACTGGTATGATTCTGAAGAAAATAATAATACTCTCTATGCATATGCCAGTGAGTATATCTGCCCGATGCTATTTATATACAAGAATTCAAGAGAGCTTTGGGAAGATGAAGGTGCTACAACAGCTACCAAATATAAAGACTGTATCAAGGTTCTTGAAGCGTCAAACACAAACGAACTTGACCTTGACTTCGACTCATGGGATGCAGAAAGCGAAGAAGAAACATATATAGCCGGCTATCCAGCTCTTACGTACAAAGGAAACGGAACTATAGATTATACAAACTATGAGTTCTTCATTGCATCCTTTATAGATGATGATGATGTCTATTGTATCGCATTCATAGATTATGATGATGAAGATTTTGATATCTTCGCTGATGTAGAAGACATTCTCGAATCTTTTGAGGAAATTAATTAACATTTCGTTCACATTATTCTTAATTTGATTACAGGTGCTGTAATCCCAGTAAACACTTGGTGTAAAAGCCCCTTAACAGTTTTTCGTAAACCGCGGCATGTTCCACATGTGCCGCGGTTTTTCTACCTTAAACCATTAAGATTGACAAATAATTATTTTAACTATATTTCGTTCCTCCCCTTACCGAAAAAGGATGTGACTTTACAAAAAACAACTCATGGGTTGAACAAGGAGGTTCTATGGTAGTTAGAAAAATAAGTAAAGCAGTAAGTCTTGTATTATTCACATCAGTTCTATTTTCGCTTGTATTTTCAAGCAGCGCAAGAGCACGTACAACTGAATATATGGGTTATTCGACAACAACTACTAAAGCTAATACCTCAAGCACCCCCGATACTATAGGTGTTAAGTTCAACAACTACTCTTTTGACGTACCGGGATATTGGGGCGAACCATATGCATACGGAAACGAAATGTACTTTTTAAATGACAGTTTCGAAATTCCGATCATGTATATTGCTTATGCTCCAAAAGCCTATTACACCGAAAAATACAATGATTCTACTCTTAAATTTAAAGACTATTTTAACATTCTCGAAGAGAGCATGGATGACTTTATAGGCTATGTATTTGATTCATGCGATTTTGAGGACTCCAACAATACGTTTATTGCCCAAAAACCTGCCATTTCACGCCAGGGCACCTGCAGTATTGATGGCAAAGACAATGCTTTCGTAGCACAGTTCATTGATGATGACTATATTTATGTGATCATGATCGTAGACTATGAAGATTCAGATTCCACAATATTTGAAGACATTGATGACTTTTTGGATTCATTCAAAGTAATTGACTAAAACTGCAAACGAGTTCATCATGTAATTCATGAGTAAAAAAATATTTTTCTTCGACCTTGACGGTACATTATTAAACAGCCAGAAAAAGATATCTGAAAAAACTATGGATGCTCTAAAGCGCTTCACAGATGCAGGAGGCTATTTTGCCATAAGCACGGGACGCGCTATTGATTCTGCCATGGATGTCCAAAAGGAGCTGGGGCTTTATTTCAAAGGCACATTCCTTATTGGATATAACGGTGGTCAGATCTATGACTGCGCCAAAAATGAGCTCATTTACAGAGCCGAGATTCCTTTTGACCTTGTGAAAAGATGCTTTGAGCTTGCCAAAGAGCACGATGTCCACATCCACACCTACACGGATGATCATATAATCACCCCTGATAATGGTGAATGCATGGACTATTACAGGCGTGTTATCAAGACTCCTTTTATTGTGACTGATGATATCTTGTCTGAGCTTAAGTTTGGGCCGTCCAAATGTATTGCTATTGAACTTCATGATCATGATAAGATGGAGAATTTCAGAAAAGAGGTATCAGAAATTGCACCGGATAAGCTTTCTGTGATGTATTCAAATGCCTTCTATCTTGAGATTTTCCCTAAGGAAGCAGGTAAAGGCTCTGCAGTTGTCCGCCTTTGCGACCACCTGAATATACCGATAGAAAACTCTCTTGCCGCCGGCGATGAGCAAAATGACATCAGTATGATCCAAGCCGCAGGTACAGGTATTGCAATGTTGAACGCAACTGATGCAGTTAAAAAGATCGCAGATGTGATAACTGATGCAGATAATGATCATGATGGTCTGGCACCATTTATTGAGGGTGCTATCTGATCATAGATGCATGCAGATGATCAATAATCAAGAACCTGTAATCTGACTCAAAGACAAGTACAAACAAAAAAATCAAATACATAGATAATCAAAAACCGCAGTAGGCACTTAGCCCGCTGCGGTATATTTTTGCAATAAAAACAATTCAACAAATAACTATAAAGTCATCCCTCAACGATGAGAAAACGACCGTCTCCAATATCGAAAACCTCAGATGCTTCCAGAATGCTGTCTGAGTCAAAGTCAACTCCGGCCTCTTCGAAGTATTCAATAACTTCGTCAACGGAATCAACTACTACTGCACAGCAGTCTTCAAGAAAAGCTTCGGCTTCTTCGCGGGAAGATGCTACATCTTCAGGGAAAAGCTGTTTCTGATTCTCAATAAAAAAATCCAGTACGTCATCATCAAAATCATGCATAGTCTACTCCTTTCGGGCAACCAACCGCCCATGATTATGCACAACATTACACTAAATGATAATACACAAGAGACTGATAAAGTCTGGCGATCGGAAGTCCGACTACATTATTGTAATCTCCATGTATGCCTTTTACATACACACCGAACATACCTTGTATTCCGTATGCGCCGGCCTTGTCATAAGGCTCATCCGTAGAGATGTAATCCTCGATCTCTTCGTCAGTCATAGCATATACAAAAACCTGCGTTTCTTCAGCAAAGACAAGTGAGCGAACCTTGCCGCCTTGCTTCCACAAAACGGTGACTCCGGTAATGACCTTATGATCCTTGCCCTGGATACCGGATATCATAGTACGAGCTGCCTCTTTATCTTTGGGCTTACCAAGTATCT